>CALXEM010000159.1 GCA_944387335.1 uncultured Clostridia bacterium
GAGCTTTGCGTTTTTGAGCATATTTGTGCATTCCGCAGCTAATTTACTTCCCTCTTCAAACAGCTTTAATGCCTCGTCGAGTCCTGTATCGTTTTTTTCGAGCAGAGCTGTTATCTCATCAAGTCTCTTTAAGGACTCCTCAAAATTCAGTTTCTTTTTCGGCATTTAAAAGCTCACCTCTTTTTATAATTTCTGTTATTTTCGCTTTAATTACAGCATCTGAAAGCTGTATATCGACAATGTCGTCGGGCGCAACATCATCTGCACACGTCACCGCATTGCCGTTTTTTTCCATTTTAACATAACCGTCAGCCAACTTTTTCAAAGGATTATTGGCATCAAGTTTATATATCTTTTCGTTTAAAAGAGCATTTTTATTTTCAATCTGCCTTTTAAGCTGTTCGGTCATGTTTTTTTCCAAGTACATTATTTTTAAAGCTTCGCTGTCTATGCGGCCTTTTACAGCCGATACAAGCCTTGTCGAATATCCGTCAAGTGAGTTTTTCAAATTGTCGGTCTTTTTAGACAGCAGTGATTTAAAATATAAAGGCGCACTGCCTGTAAATGCCAAAAGCTCTTTTATATCAGGTGTTACAAGCTCTGCCGCGGCTGACGGTGTCGGCGCGCGCATATCGCATACAAAATCACATATTGTAAAATCGGTCTCATGTCCGACCGCTGACACAACTGGCGTCTTTACCCTGTGCAGTGCGTACGCAAGCTTTTCGGAATTGAAAGTCCATAAATCCTCGTATGAACCTCCGCCCCTGCCTATTATTATTACATCGCATTTGCCGTCAATTTTATTTAAAGCGTCGATAAGCTCTTTCTCGGCGTTCTCTCCCTGAACAGACGAATGAGCCAAGAGTATCTTTGCCACAGGATAGCGCCTTGAAATGATATTGCACACGTCCTGAAATGCAGCGGAGTGCTCCGACATTATAACGCCTATTTTTTCAGGATATTTCGGCAGCTGTTTTTTTGAAGACTGATCAAAAAGGCCCTCTTTTTCAAGCTTTTGTTTTAGCTGCTCGAACGCAAGCTGCAAAGCACCTGCACCCTCGGGGATCATATCGTTTACATACAGCTGGTAAGCGCCGTCGCGCTCATACAGTGAAACCGATGCGCCGACTACAACCGATAATCCGTTTTCGGGCACAAATTTTAAGCGTGAGGCATACGACGAAAACATAACGCATTTTACAGCAGAAGACGAGTCCTTGAGCGTAAAATACATGTGTCCTGACATTCTGTGGTGGGTAAAATTAGAAATCTCGCCCTTTACATATATAACGCTTAGGAGTGGGTCCTCTTCCAGCTTATTTTTCACATATCGGTTGAGCTGAGTGACGCTCAGAATCTGCATTGTGCGCATTTCGTCTGAACCTCATTTCTGTAAGGAGTGCTATGCCCGCGGCGTTATCTGCCGAAAACTGCGGCTCGGCAAACATAGCTTTGGGATATTTTTTAGTAATCAGATTTTTTATAATGGAGTTAGACATTACACCGCCTGCATAAACCAAAGGCAAATCGCCGTATTTTTCTGTTACTGCGCTTGTCATGGCGTCCAAGGCGGCATATATGCTTAAAAGGCAGAACTTTGCCACATCCTCTTTTGAAACTCCGTCGGAAAGCTTCTTTAAGCTTTGATTTTCTATTCCTGAAAGGCAGCAGTCGAGTCCCTTTAACACCGGTTTTATTTTGAATTTAGCGTAGCTTTTAAGCGCAAGCTCTTCCATATGACGTCCTGCCGGAAATTCGAGTCCCATAGCTACGCCTACTCTGTCAACAGCCTGTCCTGCCTTTAAATCGAGTGAACCAGCAACCTTTGTTATCTTAATTATGCGCTCATCGTCCGGCTCTACTAAAAGGCACTCGGTAGTACCGCCCGACAGATGAAACGCAATAAACTTCTCATTAAACAAATCCGCCCTTTTAACGGAATACAGCGCAGCGGCGATATGGCCTGCCTGATGGCAAAACGAAAAGGACGGAATTGAGTTTACCGAAGAAAGTGACTGAGAAAATCCGAGTCCTGTCAAAAAGCACGGCATATATGAGCCTTCCTCGTCTCTCGGTCTTGCAGAAGCCCCGACAGCCGTTATCCTGTTTTCTCCTATAAACTCGCGCTCTTCAGAAAAAAGCTTCTCTATTATTTCCGGGAGCTGTTTTACATGATGAAACACAGCGTCACTCTGCCGCAGTCCCACTTCACCGAAGCGTACAGGCAGCAGCTTTTTTCTCTGAACTATCCTGCCTGTCTCAGCACAGTACAGCGCTGCAGAGGTAGTATAGTTGCTTGTATCTATTCCTAAAAACAATTTCATAGCTTTATGCCTGAAGCTTATCGGCAACTGCGCCGAGAACACCGTTTATAAAGCTTGCATCGTCCTGTGTGGCATATTTTTTGGCTATCTCAACAGCCTCGTTTATAGATACGCTTACAGGTACATCGTCAAGATACATCATTTCATATACAGCTATTCTGAGGATTGCCTTTACAACACGCGACAAACGCTCTATTTTCCAGTTTTTAAGATTTTCCGAAATTATGGCGTCCAGCTCATCTGCTTTGTTTACAACAGCGCAGGTAAGCGAATAGGAAAATTCGTCCACTGCAAGGTCTCTGCCCTCGGACGCATGCTCTATTATATCCGATATAGGAGCATCACTGAATGATTTTTCAAAAACAAGCATAAACGCCTGCTCACGTGCTTCTCTTCTTGTCATTTTAACTTCCTCCGGTTTTTCTATTTTAAAGGTACAAAATTATATCAACTCAGCAAAACAAACCCTCCAGAAACCTTCCGGAGGGTTTAATCTTACTTCTCTGTCTGTGTATCCTCAAAGGTGATTCCCTCAACATGAACATTAACTCTGGAAACAGTTATTCCGGTCATATTCTGTACAGATTCCTTTACACCTGCCTGTATCTGAGCAGACGTCTCAGGAATTTTTGCTCCGTATTTTAAATTTACAAACACATCAATAACGGCAACATCATCATTGAGTTCTATTTTAACGGATTTTGAAGACTCAGAGGTTTTCACCAAAAACTTTTTGATATGTGCAGGACTTACAGCCATAGATGCAACGCCGCTTACTTCCTTTGCGGCAAAACTGGCAATAGTCGCCAAAACTTCTTCTGAAATTTTAAGACTTCCCACATTGGGTTTAT
>CALXEM010000160.1 GCA_944387335.1 uncultured Clostridia bacterium
ACTGATATATCGTCGCCTATCATCTGTCCGGATTTTGCGCTTATTCCTGTCACAGCACATATGCTTCCGGCTGGCGCTTCGCTCAGAGGGGTAAACTTAGAGCCGTTGTAAAGGCGCAGTTCACCTATTTTTTCATATATATCCTCATCCGACTGAGAAACACCGGTTTTAAGCTGTGCTTTTGGATATAAAACGCCCGATTTAATTTTAAGATATGCTATGCGCTGACCGCTTTTATCATGCCTTATCTGATATACGACTGCTTTTGTTTTATCGTTTTTATCAGCCTTTATGTCAGGTGAAAAGTAGTAGAGCATATCGAGAAGCTGCTGTACACCGTCGGCGTTTAAAGCGCTTCCCGAACAGGTTAAAAACACTTTTTTGTCTGCAACTGCATTTTGCAGATATTCTATGATTGTATCATTATCGCACTCTGAGTTTAAATACTTTTCCATAAGTTTTTCATCAAACGATACAACGTTCTCACAGAGTTCTTCTGAAAATACACCGTTAGAAAAGCTGTCACACGTATATATGCATCTATTTTGTGTAAGCTTGTTTAACTGTTCAAGTGTCTTTTTTATATTGGCGCCTTCTCTGTCGGTTTTGTTGATAAAGAAAACGGTCGGTATATTCTGCTTTTGCAGAAGTCTCCAAACGGTTACGGTATGGCTTTGTACACCCTCTACCGCACTTACTAAAAGAACGGCACAGTCAGTTGCAAGAATACTTCTCTCCATTTCACCTGAAAAGTCAGTGTGACCTGGAGTGTCTATCAGATAAAACTGTCTGTCTTTCCATGTGAAAGACGACTGAGCGGAGAATACGGTTATTCCCCTTTCCTTTTCTATGTCGTTAAAGTCAAGCAATGTATTTTGTTTGTCTACTCTGCCCGCCGAACGAATAGTACCCGATGTGTACAATATTTGTTCAGAGAGTGTTGTTTTTCCTGCGTCGACGTGTGCAAATATTGCAATGGAAGCTGCCAAATTTAAACTCTCCCCTAAAATCAAATTTTTTAAACTTTCAAACAGTATATATCATTATATTTTACATATCAAGCTTTTAATTTTCACTTAATAATTAAAATAACCGAACAACTATCAAAAGACAGTCGTTCGGTTAAAGATGGATGTTATATTTTTAAAATTAGTCTTTCCATTCTCTTCTTATGCCAAGAATATCAGCAACTTTCATAAGGTTATCTACATCTCCCTGAACAAGACGTCCGTCTGTGTTAGGAGGCATATTGATAACAGCAAGGTTGCCGCTGGATGTGAGTATTTTATAGTTTTCTGCAATCTCCTGAGCGTCCATGAGCTCTTTCTGCTCATATATATTTGAATAGAACCAGCTAAATCCCTTTCTTGAGCAGATTGTCATCTCAAAAGGCATATAGTACTCTTTGCCGGCGTAAACGTAAATTTTCGGGTCATCAGCTCTGCACATGTGCGGATCCCAAAGTCTGAAATCTGACGGGAACATACGCAGAGGGTCTCTGTCCTGATAATTTTCCGGACTGAATCTAGGCTCAGGGTTTCCCGGAACACCGTAGTCAACACCGACAGTGTGGTTTACACCTATCTGACATTTCGGCTGGAGGCGTTTAACTGTATCATAAATTAAATCCAAACGCCACTGGCTTCTTGCTTTATCCCACGCACCATCAAGCCAAAGCTCTACTATTTCGCCGTATCTGCCATCCATAAGTTCTGTGAGGTGTTCGAGCATATATGGTATGTACTCACCGTTAAAATCTCTTTTATATTTAGGCTCGCTTCTATCCCACAAAGAATAGTAAAGGCCGAGCTTAATGCCATACTTTTTGCATGCTTCTGATACAGCCTTTACAACATCGGTATGATTTCCTGAATGTTTTACACTGTACTCAGTTGTATCAGTATCCCACATACAAAATCCATCGTGATGTTTTGTTATCAGTATTACATAGTTCATGCCCGCTTCATACGCCGTTTTTACCCACTGGTCAGCGTCGATTGCTGTTGGCTGATATGAAAGCGCCTTTATTTCTCCGTCAGACCACTCTACATTTCCGAATGTGTTTACTCCGAAATGGATAAACATTCCGAATTTTCTGTCCATTTGCTCTTTTTGGTACTGATTAGGCTCTAAAGAAGGTATTTGTGTTATAAGTTCTTTCTGCATTATATTTATCCTCTCTTTATAAAAGTTAAACTATTCTTTTGCTGCTTGTGCCATTGCCAGTATATTTTCAGCCGGAACATTGGGAAGAACGGCTTCGTGGCTAGGTGAGATTACGATATTCGGACCGAGTATGCTTCTTACTCTGTGAACTTCTTTTTTTATCTCGTCAGGTGTGGCGTTTACAAAAAATGTCTGAGCGTCAATTCCGCCTACAAATGCCAAATCATTTTTATACTGCTCAAGGCTCTTTGCGTCCATACCTGTTGCCTGTGCCTGTATTGGATGAAGAATATCAACTCCTGCATCTATTAAATCAGGTATAATTCTGTAAATTGAACCGCATGAGTGAAGCATAATTTTCTTATTGTATTTTTTACCTACTGCAATAAGGCGTTTAAACGACGGTAAAACAAATTTTCTGAATGCGTCAGGTGAAACGAACAAATCACGCTGTGTTCCGAAATCGTTGCCGAAAAACATAACGTCTGCACGGTCGCCGAGGCCTTTGAAAAATATCTCGTTTGTCTCTACAAAGAAATCTGTTACTCTTTCGGTCACTGCTTCGACTATTTTCGGGTTTTCGTACATCTGAATAAAATAATTTTCCATGCCGAAAAAATCGGATACAAGATGGAAGAAGTGACTCCACATTCCTGTGAAAACCATTTTATCAGGGAATTGTTCTATTTTTTTATAGATATCTGTAAAATCGCAGTATTTTGGGTCAGGCCAAGGATATTTTTCAATGTCAGATAAAGATTCTGCCTCAGCAAAGCATCCCGGTGCGCTCAGCGAGTCCCTTGTTGTACCATAGGCTGGGTCAAATGCCGGGAGATCTTCTGGATGTTTATATCCGTCATCTGCGGGAATAAAACGGCAGTCATCTTGCAAATAGCGGTATATTTCTTCCGGGTCATTTTTGAGTCCCCATTTTTCTGCATATATTTTTACAGTTTCTTTATGTGGATTACCTGTCCACATAACACCTGTTCCGTCTGATTTTCTGTCAAATACGGCTTTTACTTTTTCTCTTGAAGTCAATTTTGTTTCCACCCCTCAAATTAAGAATAATACTGTGTAAATTATATTGCCATATGCTTGTTTATAAAAGAAATATATTGTAAAATGATAGAACAAATTTATCTTTTTTTAAGAAGAGCGTTTTGTGAGGTGGATGGTAAATGGTTATTTATCAGCCTGTATATTTCGGTACGGATGATTTTTGGCAATGTGAAAAAGTAGAAAATTTTTCTTATCCTGCTCATATGCACAGATGTTTGGAGTGGATATATATACTGAGCGGGAAAATGACAACCACATATGATACAAAAAAGTATGTTCTCAACGCAGGAGAAAGTATGCTCTTTATGTCAAACGTTGTACATTCATTTATAAGTGAAGACGAATCAGAATTTATTTATCTTTGCTTTTCACCTGAATTGGTTCCGGCGTT
>CALXEM010000161.1 GCA_944387335.1 uncultured Clostridia bacterium
CCTGTTTTAACTCCGCTTTACTCTTTTCAAAATCGCTGTATTTTCCTGTATCATTACAGCATATCATGTAATATTTTGACTTAGTTATAGCATTCAGTAATTCGGTGTTGTCGTCAGTTATTATAAAGTTTTTTCCAAATGACGCTTTTCTCGGAGTAAATTCTCCTGATGCCAAATGGCTGTATCTGATAAGATACTGGTTTATATCGCTCTCGCTTCTGAAACGATGAGATGATGTCGTATCAAAGGCTTCTTTTTCAAGCTCATACATATTTTTAAACTCGCTCTTTTTAAACGAGTTCGGAAGATGTGGGTCATAAAAGCCTGTAAAATCTCTCCACGGCAAAAGCGCAAAGTTGAGCAGATTGTTTACAATACCATTTTTGACGCTGAACCATTTTTTGAAGTTCTTTTTTAAAAGCTCTCTCTTGTGATAATATCTGTTGACAGTCTGAACATTGTTAAACAGGATTGCCGAAAATTTATCGTCAAGCGGTACTACCGCATTGGAACGGTAGCTGTCGCACGGCAGTGAATTTTTAAAGAAATCCTCAGGTTTAACAGGTGCAGTTAAAAACGTATCGTCATTAAAATAAACAAAGTTTTCTCCCAAGCTGTCAAGTCTGTGCAGATTTATCTCTATAACGTGAGAGCTGAATGTCGGAAGATATTCTTTCGGTATATAGTCGGAATGTTTTACTATATTCAGCTTCGGGTGCTCGGTATTGAGCCATTTAGGCAGATGTCCGCAGGTTATAAAATGTATCTTATTTACCCAAGGCGCAAATTTTTCTACACCTCTGAACCAGTATTGCAGATTATCCCAATCCTGATAGCGTATATTTCGTGAATCTGCATTTTTTTGTTCTTCGGGGCTGTATTTTGCCTTATCGGCAATCCATTCCGGGTCTGAATCGTCCACCCAAACCATCACAAAATCTATTTTATCAGTCATTATATATACCGTCCTTTTATGGTATCTCTAAAGCCAGTAGCTTATTTTATCTTATCAAAAAGTCCTGTCATTTTATTTTTTGCAAAATAAAGCGCTGAACCAAACATTGCACAGAGTGTTGCATTCTTTGAGCATATAACTTTATTTATAAGCTTTTCCTGTTTTGTCACAGCCTTGCAGTACTGTATTGCCTCCTGTGTATATGGATGCGAGAGTACCTCTTTTGCCTCGTTTACTCTGTCCTTAAAGCTCTTACCGCTTTCCTTTGAACAGCTTCTCTCAAAAACAGTGGCAACATGTTTTAAATGCACGTTTGCACATCCGCTTCTTATATCGCCTGTATACATATTGTTTTTCTCATACAGCGCCTTCATCTTTTTATAGCGCGTGTTTATTATGTCAAAGTACTCCGGAATGTACACACTTGTAAGCGTCTGTGTTGAATACTTCATATAATGATAGAACGATTCAGGTATAAGACATACTCTCTGAACATATCCGAAAACGTCAATATTAAAAAGAATATCCTCTATAAGCTTTACATGAACTGCACGTACACCGCAGTCGAGCAAAAACTGCCTTTTGTACATCTTGTTGGTAGTATAAGCAAAGACCTTTTCCCTGTCCATAACAGGAATATAGTTCATAACCTCATCGGCATTTTTGAGTATTTTTTCTGTCGGAAGTACCGTAATACCCGGAACAGTCTCACCGTTTTCGCCCTGTTCATCCTGTGAATAACCGTAAACAGCTACATCTGCATCATTTAATTTTGCCTTATCATATACTTTCCTAAGTGTATCGGGCTCAAGCCAATCGTCTGAATCTATAAATGTGACATATTCGCCTGACGCATTGTCAAAGGCAGTGTTTCTGGCCATGGCAAGCCCTTCGTTTTTAGGCTTATGTATCACGGTTATTCTGCTGTCATTCTCAGCTAATTTATCGGCAAATTCACCGCTGTCGTCCGGACTGCAGTCGTCCACCATTATAAGCTCCCAGTTTTCCATTGTCTGTGCAACAATGCTTTCGACAGCTCTTTTAAGCGTACTCTTTGTTTTATATACAGGCATTATAACCGTTACAGCACATTCAGTCATAAAATACGGTCTTTCCTTTCCGGTATATTTGATAAAAGCAATAAATTTATACAGATAAAAAGTATAGTTTTAAAGAGATAAATTTATCTCTTTAAAACCTATACTCTGTTTTATCCTCTTAAAAATTTCTTATACATCTTGTCCCTTAACGACACAGGCACTATGCAGAATACAAACTGAACACATATAACGCTCATAAACATGCCAAAGCCCATGAGTCCTGTATCCATAATCTTTTTTCTTCCGCGGACAATCTTCTTCCAATAGCTAAATCCGCCACGGCGCTTCATCATATCTGCGCCCACTCTGGCATATACAAGCGGCTGTCCAACGTTGTGCATTTTAGCTCCGTTTACTATCATTCTTGCCCAAAGGTAGTAGTCCTCAAACAGGTTTATCTCCTGATAATTGCCTGCCTTTAAAACTGCTGACTTTTTATACATAACTGTCATGTGATTAAACGGATTGCGTTTTTTGGAAAAGCTTAAAAGCTCCTCATGGCTGCAAGGCAGCTTCCTTTCGGACACAATGTTATCGACAGAGCCCTCAAATTCCTCTATAAATGTACCGCAAATGTCAAGCTGCGGGTCATCTTCAAATGCTTTGAGCTGTTTTTCGCAGCGGTCAGGCTTTGCAATGTCGTCGGTATCCATTCTCGCAATAAGCTCGCAGCTGCACTCATTGACACCGATATTAAGGGCATTGCCGAGTCCCATGTTTTTTTCGAGAGGTACAACCTTTAACATCTGAGCATTCTTTTCGCTCGACTGCTTAAACTGCTCTATAACAGCATAGAGTTCATCGGTAAGCGGTCCGTCCTCCACCAAAACTATCTCTTTAGGCAATACTGTCTGATTTGCCATGCTCTCAAGGCTCAGTTTTAAATATTCAGGTTTTTCCTTAATGTACACAGACATCAATACACTGTAATCCATTACTATGCCAGTTCCTTTCACGGAAATTATGAGTCAGCAGTTGTATGACCTTCGTCAATACCCTCGGTGCTGTCCTTCATAAACATTATTTTAAACGTCAAAAACATAAGCTTAAAATCAAGCAGGAGAGAATATTTCTCTATATACAGTAAATCAAATCTCAGCTTATCCTGAGGAGATGTATTGTATTTACCCATTACCTGTGCATAGCCTGTAAGTCCGGCTTTCATTTTTGTACGATATTTAAAATCAGGATATTTTTCTACATATTGTTTTATAATTTCAGGTCTTTCGGGGCGCGGACCAACTATTGACATATCGCCCTTTAATATGTTGAAAAGCTGAGGAAGCTCATCTAATCGTGTAGCTCTTATAATCTTTCCGATAGGTGTAATTCTCGGGTCGCCCTTTGTGGAAAGACGTGCTTTACCCTCTTTTTCAGCGTCTACTACCATGCTTCTGAATTTATACAGATAAAACTCTCTGTCATCAGCAGTAACTCTCAACTGCTTGTATATAGGCGAATGACGGTCATAGAGATATACTGCAACAGCTGTAAAGAGCATAAACGGTGATGATATTACTATTCCTATAAGCGACAGAACAATATCAACCAGTCGTTTTGCTATTCTCTGCTCCTGTGTGAGATGATAGTTTCTGTTTAAAAGCACAGGTGTATCAAATATCTGTGTCTGCTCTGCACAGTTAAAGAGAATATCCTGAACAGACGGTATAACATAGACACGTATGTCCCTGTCATAGCAGTGCTCAAGGATTTTTTTACGGAGATAGAGGTCTATGTTGCCTATCATTATTGAGCCGCTGTCGTCTATTGAATTCAAAAACTCGTCTGATACTTTATCCTGTGTGTATGCCGCTACTATTTTATATTTTTCACGCATACGCGTTATTTTATTTTTCAAATGCTCCAAGTCGCTATTGTCCTTACAGATAAGCATAACATTTCTTACAGGATAAACGGCAAAATAAATTCTGTTGATAATCATTATCAAGACAATGACCGTACTTATCTGTACTACTGACAGGAAAATAATCGGTCCAATATTTAAAAGCGCCGAATCCATAAGCGAAAGCTGGAGATATATAATGACATTCGCAATTAGTACAGACAGCGAGTTGGAATATATAATCTCATTACGTCTGTATCTGCCTATTTTAAATCCGCCGTACATGTGGTTAAATGCAAAATACAAAAAGGCATAGATAAGCGTAACTACATAATTTCCCTTATTGAAAAATACTGTCTGCTCATAATGCTCATGCCAAACATATAGAAATTCGAGTACGATAGATGCCATAAGCACAAGCCTTGACAAAAACATTATAGTTCTTCTATATTTATATCTTCTCTTTTTATCGTTCACAACGACTATCCTCCGTAAGATTCAAAAAGTACAATCATTTTATTTAACCCGGATTTAACATAAAGCTGACAGCTAAAAAAACAAAATCCATGCCTTACCTCCGAGCAATAATTATTATTATACTGTAAAAGGTTTTAGAAATCAATTAAACAAGCACTTATTATATATCTTGTAAAGTTTATTCTTCCCTTTTTCACTAAAAAGAAGTCAGAAAATGAATATTTTATTTTATTTTGACATAAAAATGAAGCTTTACAAGGCCATTATAATACATTTATGACCCTGTAAAGCTTCTCTGTTTAAAAATTCATTTTGTATTTACACTTTTTTAAATATTTTTTGTCTTTTTCTCAAGCCATTTTCTTGCTCTCTCGCTTACAAGCGGAGAAACCTTTTCGTAAACGTGCTTGTGGAAATCATTGAGCCAGTTAATCTCGTCAGCTGTGAGCATTGATTTATCGATACAGTCAATGTCTATAGGAACTACTGTAAATGGCTCGAAATAGTAGAATGTGCCGTACTCAGTGGTCTCGCCCTCTCTGATTACAACTGTGTTCTCAGTTCTTATACCGTGAGAGCCCTCTGTATATACACCCGGCTCTATTGTAAGTACCATTCCCGGCTCAAGCACAGTCTGATTTGCTCCGCCGCCGAAGCCCTGAGGTCCTTCGTGAACATTCAGCATAAATCCTACGCCGTGACCTGTACCGCAGCGGTAGTCAAGTCCGTATTTCCAAAAGTTCACACGGCTTAAGCAGTCAAGTGTTGCACCAGTTGAACCTTTTTTGAATACAGCAGTTGAAAGTGCAATAACACCCTTCAATGTAATTGTGAAATCACGTCTTTCCTCATCGGATATAGGTCCCATTGCAAATGTTCTTGTTGTATCTGTTGTACCCTCAAAGTACTGACCGCCGCTGTCTACCAAAAGCAGATTGTGACGCTCGATTACCTTTGATGTATCAGGCTTTGGAGCATAGTGCATCATTGCAGCGTTTTCCATGTAAGCTATGATTGCGTTAAAGCTCTCACCCTTATTGTTTTCCTGCATGCTGCGTATCTCAGCAAGCTTTTCTGTTAAATCGTATTCTGTAAACTTGTTTCCCTTTTCGAGCTCTTCCTCAATCCAAGAATAGAACTCAGCCAAAGCGCAGCCGTCTTTCAGATATGCAGTAAATGTGTTTGCTGTCTCTGTTTCGTTTTTGCGTGCTTTGAGCAGGAATATTGGGTCTGCTGCATTTACAGGTGTTAAGTTTTTATTTTCACATACCACCTCATAAAGCTTTCCGTTGAGCTCACTTGTATCACAGAGTACATTTGACTTTTCAGATACAGCGGCGATGTCTGCAAAAATCTCGTCATACTCGCGTACTGTAACACCGTTTTTATTAAGTCTTTCCTCTACTTCTTTAGGAAGACGTTTTTTAGCAGTATAGAACACAGCGTTCTTTTCATCAATATATGCGTATGCAACTGCAACAGGATTGTATGCAACGTCGTTTGCTCTTATATTGAAAAGCCATGCAATATTGTCGAGCTTGTTGACAACGATTGCGCATGCACCTTTTTCTTTAAGTGCTTTTCTTACATCGTCAACCTTGTCTGCTGCACTGCGTCCGCAGTATTTTTCGTCAAGATAGAATATCTCTGTCAGATCCTCCTCAGGACGATCCTCCCAAACATCGTTGGCGTAGTCTACCTTTGTATTTACAGAAATGTTCTTTTTGCCGAAAAGTGCCTTCATATTTTTTACTGCCTCAGCAGAAAAGAGCTCGCCGTTTATAGCGACTGTATCTCCCTCTTTAAGGCAGTCGTAAGCATACTGTGTAAAAGTAGGGCAATCCGGCTCAGCTGCACGGAAAAGCTTTACCTCGCTGCCTTCCAGCTCAGCAGCTGCCTGAACATAGTATCTTCCGTCGGTCCAAAGTCCGCTGTTGTTAAGAGTGATTACAACTGTACCAGCAGAACCTGAAAATCCGCTTATAAAAGCTCTTGTTTTCCAGTGGTCAGATACGTATTCGCCCATATGCGGGTCTGAGGACGGTATAATATAAGCATTTATGCCGTTTTCCTGCATCATGCTGCGTACTTTAGAAATTTTTTCATTGACTGTCATTATTATTTCTCCTCCCAGCATTGAATTTAAGAATATATCTACAAATCAAGATTAACTCAAATATGTAAAAAAATCAACACCCCAAAAACACAAAGCATACCTGACATTAAAATATCAGATATGCTTTATAATGCTAATATTTTAGATAGCTATATTGAATATAATGCTTATGAGCACCATTATGTAATGTGCGGCAACACCTGCGGCAAGCCCGCCGATTGTATGTGAAAGAAGAGCAGGAGCTACAAATTTTCTCTTATCGAGCGCGTCCATCATTGAGATGTGTGTGCTAAGGTATCCGCTCCAGCACATACCGATTGCTGTGAAAACAGCAATTTCGTTTGCAGCAGCAGTTCCTGCCTTTAACATTCCCGGAACAAGTCCCATAGCAGCTCCTGTTGCACCGAGTGCAGTGAGAGGGAATGCAATGTTTCCCGGATCTTTAAAGCCAAATAAAATATCCATAACAGGAGTTATGTAGCTTCCGAGCTTTGGCAAAAGTCCAACACCCTCATATGCAGCGCCTGTATATGCTGCGGCTCCGGCAGCGTCTACACCCGGACCATATGTGAGCATCATAACCATAGTACAGATAACAAGAACACCCGGGATAATATCCAATCCCAACTGAACACCGTTTTTACCGCCGTTGAGAGAAGCATTCATAACACGGCTGAACACAGAACCATATGTAACTCTTATCTCGCCGTGGCTTGAGCGTTCTACCTGTTGATTTTGCAGCTTTATATCCTCTTTTGTTATTCCGTAAATCTTTTTAGTCTGATGCAACATAAGTCTTACGCTTACAATACTTCCTATTGTAGCACCAACTATGCCTATTGCAGTAGGCAGTATAAATTCCGTTCCGCTTCCCTGTCCTATCATAAACGTTGCAAGCACAAGTCCCATTCCGAAAGCAGTACCCAAATTACAGAGTGCAGGAACCTGATACTCTTTAAAGTACTTTATAAAGTCCTTGTCCTTGGCAAGTGATAAAATAGCCGGATTATCAGAAATAAAGGTTGTCAAAATACCCAAAGAAGCTGCACCCGGCAAGCCATAAACAGGACGCATTATCGGCTGAATAAGACCGTCCACAAGTGCAATAACTCCGAATTCCGACAACAGCGCAGAAAATGCTCCCGCAATTACCGAAATTGCCATAATGTAAAATACAACCTCAAGCAAAAGCGAATGAGCTGTGTTCATCATGGTGCTGAACATTGGCCCTATTCCCATCACATATCCCATGTAACCGAACAAGGCGACAACAACCAAAACAAACACAAAGGTCTCTGGGGAAACGGCGCGTTTTTCTTTCATACAAATTCTCCATTTCAATTTACTTTAAAGAACTTTGCTGTGAGGGATACCTAAAACCAGTTTAATTAAAATGTCCCTAATGGTTCCAAACTAGAGAATAATTTATTCAAATAGTTCTTACCTATTTAAAATTATACATAGCCGGTTAATAAAATCAAGCAATTATAGTGCCTTTATTAAAAGTTTGTTGTTTTTTTATCAAATTATGTCAGCATATATAGTAATTTGTAATATTACTTATGCGTAATTGAAAAAGAAATCATTTTTTGTTATAATATTTTAGCTGTTTTAAGAAAGGACTGGTTACAAGTGACTGAACTTTTAATAAGGCTTTTTATCAAAGACAATACCGATACATCCAACCCGAAAGTAAGGGCGTCTTACGGTGCGCTCAGTAGCTTAGTCGGCGTTTGCTGCAATATCTTGCTATTTATAATTAAGTTTATAATGGGCACGCTCTCAAACAGTATCGCCGTCACTGCCGACGCATTCAACAATCTCTCCGATGTAGGCTCCTCTGCTGTATCTCTTATAGGATTTAGAATGGCGTCAAAGCCTGCCGACAGCGATCACCCGTTCGGACACGGCAGAATAGAGTACATAAGCGGAATGATAATTTCCTTTCTCATACTGCTTGTCGGATTTGATTTTGTAAAAACTTCAATAGACAGAATTTTTAACCCAACTCCTGTTATATTCAGCATAATAGTAATAGCGGCACTTGTCTCATCTATACTGCTTAAAATCTGGCTTTGCTTTTTCAATAAAAAACTGTCTAAAAAAATATCCTCAGCTACTATCGCCGCAACCGCTGCGGACAGCTTGAGCGATGTACTTGCAACATCGATAACACTTATCTCAATTCTTGTATCACCGTTCACATCTTTTCCAGTCGATGGCGTTATGGGTATAATTGTTGCCGCAATAATTTTATATGCAGGATATAATGCGGCGTCGGACACTATCTCCCCGCTTTTAGGTCAGCCGCCTGAAAAGGAGCTTGTAGACGATATATCAAAACGCCTTTTGAGCTATGACGGAATAATCGGCATGCACGACCTTATAGTACACGACTACGGCCCTGGACGTATATTCGCAAGCGTTCACGCTGAGGTTCCGATAGACGCGAGCGTACTTGATTCACATGAGGTAATCGACCTTGCCGAGCGTGAAATTTCAGAAGCTTTAAATATTCATATGTTAATACATATGGACCCGATAGACACAAGCTGTCCTGAAACAAACAAGCTCAGAAAGCTAGCTCAGGAATTTGCTGAGAAAATAGACGCTTCATTCACAACCCATGATTTCAGAATTGTCCCTGGAGAAAAGGCAACAAATTTGATTTTTGATATATGTATTCCGGCAGAATACCGCCTTAAAGACAGCGAGATAATCAAAAAAATGACTGATTCATTTAAATCTGTCGATGCAAAGTATAACTGTGTCATCACAGTTGACAGAAATCTTGCCGGACGCTAAAGTTTTATAAAAAATAATTGCCCTGTTTGTCAGATGTTTTGTCCGACAAACAGGGCTGTTTTATTGTTTACATATTTAATCGGATAATTCAGACTGTATGCTTCTATATAAAGCAAATGATATTACAAGTGTTATTGCATCCGCCAAAAGCTGTGTCCAAATAATTCCGTACAGTCCGAAAAGATAATTCATTATAAAGAGCAGAGGAATGTTTATTATGCCCTGCCTGCAAGAGCTAAGCAAAAGCGACTGTTTTCCCTTGCCCATTGCCTGAAACATATAGCTCATCTGGAAATTGCATATCATTACAGGTGTAGCAATACAGCAAATTCTCAAAAAGTTTGTCGCAAGCTCCAAGGTTGCGGCTTCTTCAATAAACAGTCTTACTATACTTCCTGCAAAGATTTCAAAAATAACGATACATATTCCCGCACATACCATACCGCTTATACGCGCGCAATATGCTACCGCTTTCATGCGTTTATGGTTTTGCGAGGCATAGTTATAAGCCACTAAAGGCATCATGCCCCGACAAAGTCCCATTCCTATATTCATCGGGAGCGTATCTATTTTTTTAACTATGCCTAAAGGCGCCACAGGAATATCTCCGTAACCTGACGCCAAACTGTTTATTGTAATATTCGAAACACACGACAGCATTGAGCCGATAGCCGACGGCAGACCTACTGCAAAAATCTGTCCTGTATATTTTGCTCCCGGTACGGCTAAATTAGGTGCAAACGACAGCACCGTTGTTTTTCTGAGCCTTATAAATACAACTAAAAAATAAATCAGTGCCAATACGTTTGAAAGCATTGTAGCTATTGCGGCGCCGCTTACCTCCTGCCCCGGTTTCATAACCACAAACATAAACAGCGGGTCTAAAATTATGTTTACAACACCGCCCATACCCAAGCCGAAAGATGCCTGCTTTGCATATCCCTCACTGCGCAGTAAATGTGCCATGGACATACTGAGTGTAGATGGTATTCCGCCTATAACAACTACCCAAAATGTATAAGCGGACGCAAAGCCGATAGTATTATCGCTCGCGCCAATTGCATACAACAGCGGATTCATAAATATAAAACAGCCGAGAGAATATATAAAGGTTATTATAATCGTGCCGTAAAAGCTGAACGAACACACCTTTTTTGCCTCGTCGTTCTTTCCCATACCCAAAAGCCGCGAAATAAGGCTTCCTCCGCCTATTCCGAACAGGTTTGCCAAAGCGTTCATTACAAAGAATAAGACAAACGCCACAGAGGACGCCGCTATCTTATACGGATCGTTCGTACAGCCTATAAAAAATGTGTCAGCAAGGTTATATATCATTGTAATGAGCTGACTGATAATTGTGGGGACTGCGAGTGTTGCCAGCGCTTTCGGCACAGGCATAGTTTCAAAAAGCTCTTTATTCTGCGTCATTGTTTGTCCCCTCTTGTGTAAAACGTACCGAATTTACATTGTCAAAGGCTTTTTCAAGCAGTCGGTAAAACTCTGTCTTTTCTTTATCAGAAAGTCCTTTTAGCAGTAACTCCTCCGTTGCAACGGCGTTTGTTCTGAGGACTTCTTCAAGCTCCATTCCCTTTTCGGTAATTATAATTGCGTTTTTCCGAGCGTCGGTTTCATCTGTTTTTCTGGTTATAAGTCCCTTTGCCTCCAGGCGTTTTACTATACCTGCAACAGTTGACTGCGACAGGTTTAAATCGCCAATCAAGTCCTTTGCAGTTATCTCTCTGTCAGTAGGCTGTTTTAAAATATACCTTATAGCCTCGCTCTGAGTTGCCGTAAGCTCATACTCCTGCATCTTTATATTTCTCAGCCATGTTATTGCATTTCCGAGCCTTACAATTTTACTTGCAGTTTTATACTGCGACTGTTTTATCATAAATCTCACCTTTTAAAAAATAAATAGCAAGCGATATATCGCTTGCTATTTATTTTATCACTTTCAAAACTATACGTCAACAAGTGCATTATCCGATTAAAATGCTCAAAAAAAGAACGAAAACACTTAAAACGTGCTTTCGTTCTTTAATAAAGATATTACATATTTTCAACAGGCTCGATTCCCAAAACATCAAGATGTTTTAAGAGTACTTTTCTTGTGAGCATTACAAGAGAAAGCCAGCTTGAGCGCTTCTTAGCATCCTGCTCGTCGATTATACGGTTTGCAGAGTAAAAGCTTGAGAATGAAGCGGCTATCTGATAAGCGTTTTCGCAGATGTAGTTAGGAGCTTTGTCCTCCAAAGCCTTTTTAAATGTTTCTGATGTCAAAACAAGCTTTAAGAGAAGTTCTCTTTCGCTCTCACTGTAAATACCCTCAAATTTTGGTGCGTCAGCTTCGCTTACACCGGCTTTTGCAAGAATGGAGTTAATTCTCGATATTGTGTACAAAAGATATGTTCCTGTTTTACCCTCAAAGGAGAGGAATTTATCTATATCGAAGATGTAGTCCTTTGTTCTGTGGTTTATAAGATCGCCGAATTTGATTGCGGCTATACCGATTTTGCGAGCCAGCTCAACTTTTTCATCGCCGTTTACAAAAGCGGAGGTGTTTATCTTCTCAAGCGCCGCATTTGTTACAGTCTCGATGAGGTCGCTGAGTCTCATTACGCCGCCGTCCCTTGTCTTATAAGGCTTACCGTCGCTTCCGTTCATTGTACCGAAGCCGAGCAGTGAAAGCTCTGTGCTCTCAGGCACAAGCTCAGCCTTTTTAGCACAGCGGAACACCTGTTCAAAGTGCAGTGACTGACGTTTGTCTACAACATACCATATTCTGTCAGGCGCAAAATCCTTCTGACGCTGAATTATTGTGGCAAGGTCTGTTGTGGCATATATATTTGAGTTGTCGGATTTTTTAACTATAACAGGAGGCATAGGCGCTTTGTCGTCAGGCTTTTCTACGTCTACAACCATAGCTCCGTCGCTCTCTCTGAGCAGATTTTTCTCTGTGAGTACCTTTATGAGCTCGTCCACATACTCGTCGGAATCGCTCTCACCGTACCACAAATCAAAGTCTACATTAAGCTTCTCATAGTTTGACTTTAAGTCTGCAACAGATACTCTTAAAATCTCTTTCCAAAGCGCAATATAACCTGGTTTACGGTTCTGAAGCTCATATGTTATACGCTGTGCCTTAGCTTTAAACTGCTCGTCCTGTTTGCTCTTAGCACTCGCAAACGGATATACCTCATTGAGTGTGTCGGCGTTGAGCGGCTCTACACTGTCGTTTTCAGCAGAAAAGTCCTCGGCAAAGCATCTCCACTCAGGGTGTCTTTCGCTCAGCTCGGCTATAACAAGACCAATCTGAAGTCCCCAGTCGCCAAGATGAACGTCGCCTATAACCTTATGTCCGCATGCGCGCGCAAGTCTTTTTAAAGACTCACCGATGATAGCGGAACGCAGATGTCCTATATGAAGCGGCTTTGCAACGTTAGGACCGCCGTAATCTATAACTATTGTCTCAGGCTTTTCGGATTTTTCAACGCCTGTGTTTTCATCGTTCTCAATCTCGGACGCAATTTTCAAAAGGTACTCGTCCTTTAATGTCATATTGATAAATCCAGGACGGCATACCTCAACCTTTTCGAATATATCGTTTTCGTCAAGCACTTTAGCAACATCCTCAGCTATCATAAACGGTGCTTTTTTATAGAGCTTTGCACCCGCAAAAGCTCCGTTGCACTGGAACTGACATAAATCCAGTCTGTCGGATACAGTAACAGCACCCAATTCCGATGAATATCCGCATTTTTCAAATGCGTTTGCCGCAAGTTCATTTAAAACCTGTGTTACAGCTTTCATAACCCCTGTTCCCCTTTTATAAATTATAAAAATTATTTTCTCGTATAATTTGACACAGATTACATTGTAGCATAAAAATCCATAAATTAAAAGTATATATACACTTTAAAAGCCGCACGTTTTTTACGTACGGCTTTTATTTTTACTGTATTATGCCCAGTTAAGACTTCTTGATACAGCCTTATGCCAGTTTTCTATAAGTTCAGTGCGTT
Organism: uncultured Clostridia bacterium; assembly: GCA_944387335.1. Lineage (GTDB taxonomy): Bacteria > Bacillota > Clostridia > Oscillospirales > Ruminococcaceae > CALXEM01. Next base: position 13,319 of record CALXEM010000161.1, read on the forward strand.
TTTCCTCGGTCATATCAGGAGTAAAAAATGTATCGCAGTGCCATAAATTTTTTATCTCATCAGTGCTCTTCCACACGCCTGTTGCCAGTCCTGCAAGGTACGCCGCACCCAAAGCCGTTGTCTCGCGTATCATTGGGCGGTTGACGCATTTATTGAGTATATCTGCCTGAAACTGCATCAAAAACATATCTCTCGACGCTCCGCCGTCAACTTTTAATTCCTTTAACTTTACGCCTGTATCCTTTTCCATGGCAAATACAAGGTCAGCGCTCTGGTACGCTATGGATTCCTGAGCCGCGCGGATTATATGCTCTCTTCTCGTTCCTCTTGTAAGCCCGACTATACAGCCTCTGGCGTACATATCCCAGTAAGGAGCGCCCAGTCCAGTAAACGCAGGTACAAAGTAAACGCCGCCTGAATCGGGCACCTTTTGAGCGTAGTATTCGGCGTCGCGGCTCTCGTTGAAAAAGCGCATTTCATCGCGAAGCCACTGTATTACAGCGCCGCCCACAAAAACGCTTCCCTCAAGTGCATACTGCACCTTATCGGATACGGTAGCCGCTATTGTGGTAATCAGTCCGCTGTCGCTGTAATGGCATTTTTCACCTGTATTCATAAGTAGAAAGCAGCCTGTGCTATATGTATTTTTAGCCTCGCCCTCGTCAAAACAGCACTGTCCGAACAATGCCGCCTGCTGATCGCCTGCAATGCCCGCTATCGGAATATTTACGCCGCCTATGTTTGCATAACCGTATATCTCACTCGAGCTTTTAACCTCCGGGAGCATACATTTAGGTATGTTGAGTATATTTAAGAGCTCGTCGTCCCATTCGAGTGTGTTGATGTTGTAGAGCATTGTCCTTGAAGCGTTTGTTCTATCGGTCATATGTACCTTGCCGTCGGTGAGCTTCCATAAAAGCCACGTATCGACCGTACCGAACAAAAGCTCGCCCTTTTCGGCTTTTTCTCTTGCACCCTCAACATTGTCCAAAAGCCACTTTATCTTACTGCCCGAAAAATAGGCGTCTGGTACAAGTCCTGTCTTTTTGCGTATCATGTCGCCGTATCCGTCTTTTACAAGCTCATCTATTATAGGCGCTGTTCTGCGGCACTGCCACACAATGGCGTTGTGAATAGGTCTGCCTGTTTCGCGCTCCCACACAATAGCGGTCTCGCGCTGATTGGTAATGCCTATCGCCGCTATATCCTTTGGCGATACTCCGCTTTTGGCGATAACCTCCATCATAACGCTGTACTGGCTTGACCAGATTTCCATAGGATCGTGTTCTACCCAGCCCTGTTGCGGATAAATCTGCTCAAACTCACGCTGTGTCATCTCAACTATATTCTGGCTGTCATCGAACAGTATCGCCCTCGATGACGTTGTTCCCTGATCAAGCGATAAAATATACCTTGTATCCGCCATAAAATACAGCTCCTTTGCAATATACTAAAATCAGAAAATATCCCGTACAGCTATGAAGTCCACCCCCGTTGAGCAGACATTTTCCGCAATTTTCTGCCCGCGCTTTATCGGAGCTTTTACCTTTATTCCGTCCAGTGTCTTCATTGCGTCAAATATGAGCTTTTTCGGTATTGCCCCGTTTGTCTTGACAGGACAGCGTCGGTGCACAGAGTTCTCCACCGCAACAGTGCTTGTAATAACTCTTACGGGATTTATAAGCTCCATTTTACCATATTCTTCTCCTCTTTTACAGCTGTTTCCGCTGACTTTGTAGCCGTTTTCCTCGTCCACTGTCAGCCTACAGCCCTTAGGACAAACTATACATATAAGTTCTTTCATATTTTTGCGCCTCCTTTGTCCCGCTCACTGCTGATTTTCTATGTAAATCTTTATTTTGCCGTCAGCCTGATTTAAAATCTGCGGCGGCAGAGCTATTTTCTCCATTTCGCCCGGAGCCATATGCTCTCGCTTAAATGATGCTATTCGCTTGCCGTCAGATGTGTCAACAGCTATTTTTACGTTTTTGTAAATTCCTCTTACTCTAAAAAATATCTCGCAGGTTTTATCGGTATTGTTTGCGTTAATCCTCTGCGGCACTGTATATGATACTCCGTCGCCGTTCTCCACTTTGATGTATTTATCCGACTTTTCAAAAACAGACATCGCATATTTTGCCGCCGCCTCGCCTGCTTTAAAGCTCTCAGCTGTTACATAGTCCACCAAATCGTGCACATGAAGTACATTTCCGCAGGCGAAAATTCCCTGTGTGTCCGTCTGCATACTCTCATCAACTGACGCGCCGTTCGTTCTCGGGTCTATTTCTATGCCCGCCTTACGTGTAAGCTCATTTTCAGGGATAAGTCCTACCGATAACAGCACTGTGTCGCACTCAAACTCCGTCTCTGTGCCCTTTATCGGCTTTCTCTGGGCGTCAACCTCTGCCACAGTCACGCTCTCAACTCTGTTTTTGCCCTTTATATCGACTATTGTGTGCGAGAGATAAAGCGGTATGCCGTAATCCTCAAGGCACTGTACTATATTTCTGTTAAGTCCGCCCGAATACGGCATAACCTCAACGCAGGCGAGCACCTTTGCGCCCTCGAGCGTCATGCGGCGTGCCATGATAAGCCCTATATCTCCCGAACCGAGTATAACCACTCTCTTTCCGACCATGTACCCCTCAATGTTGACATATCTCTGCGCCGTACCAGCCGTAAAAATTCCCGCGGGGCGTGTTCCCGGTATTCCGATAGCACCTCTTGTGCGTTCGCGGCAGCCCATTGCCAGCACTATGCTCTTTGCGTTAAATGCGCAGAAGCCCTCCTCGGGACTTACCGCGTGCACCTGTCTGTCCTTTGTTATGTCTAGCACCATTGTGTTGAGCATTATCGGTATTCCCGCATTTTTTACCTCTTCTATAAATCTGTCGGCGTATTCGGGACCTGTCAGCTCCTCTTTGAAGTAGTGAAGTCCGAAACCGTTGTGTATGCACTGGTTGAGTATTCCGCCTGCCTGTGTGTCGCGCTCGATTATCAGTACATTTTCACAGCCCGTCTGTTTTGCCTTGAGCGCCGCTGCAAGTCCGGCAGGACCTGCTCCTATTACTATGACATCGTAATTTCTTTCAAAAACAGCCACTTTCTACTCCCCCTTTGTCCTGCCTGTAAGGATAAAGCTTCCCTGTTTATCCTGCTGAATACTTAGAATATCCATACCTCGTTCGCGTGCAATTATGTCCACTACTCTCGGCGAGCAAAAACCTCCCTGACATCTGCCCATTCCCGCTGAAGCTCTGCGCTTTACTCCGTCCACAGTTGTTGCGGGTATAACCGAATGGCACGCGTCGACTATCTCGCCTTCGGTTATTGTTTCACAGCGGCATATAATTTTGCCGTAAAGCGGATTTTTTGCGATAAGCTCACTCTTTTCACTGTCCGAAAGCTCGGCAAAACGTACTTTTCTGCGCTGTGTTACCTTTTTCGGCTTTGGTACAAGTTTGAGTCCGCTTTCTTTTAGCATCTCAGCCGCCTTTTCGGCTATTGCAGGTGCGGCGCTAAGCCCCGGCGATTTCATTCCGGCTAAATTTAAAAATTTATCGTCTGCAAATTCAATTATAAAGTCGTCTGTATCGGTGTTGGCGCGCACACCCGCAAAGTTGCGTATAGACGCCCTCAAATCTACATTCGGCACACTCTTTCTGACGGAATTTGCCACAAATTCAAGTCCCTTTGCCGTATTTGCAGTGTCCTCGCTCTCCAAGTTTTCCGCATTCGGTCCGACTATCAGATTGCCGTGCACGGTAGGTGAAACTAAAACTCCCTTTCCGCTCTTTGTAGGGCACTGGAATATTACATGGTTTACACGTTTGCCCTCTGATTTATCAAGAAGATAATATTCTCCCCTGCACGGTATTATGTTTACAGGTTTATCCGATACCATTGCACTTATCTTATCAGCGTGCACTCCCGCCGCGTTTATTATGTACCTGCTTTCGTATTCGCCGTTTGATGTGTGTATTTTATAGCCATTCTCTGTTTTTTCTATTGCCTGAACCTTTGTGTTAAGCTTAAGCTCAACTCCGTTTTCCACAGCGTTTTCAGCCATTGCAAGCGCGTATTCCCACGGATTTACTATCGCCGCTGTCGGGGCATACAGTGCGCACAGTGCCTTGTCGGACACATTCGGCTCAAGAGTGCGCAGCCGTTCTAAGTCTATTATCTCCAAATTCGGCACACCGTTCTTTACTCCTCTTTCATACAGCTTTTTCACAGTCTCGTTTTCCTCCTCGGAGAACGACAGCACAAGCGAGCCTATCTGCTTATACGGCACATCTAAAAGAGCACATATCTCCTTTGCCATTGCACTTCCGCGTACATTCAGCTGTCCTGCAAGGCTCTGCGGCTCGGGGTCGTATCCCGCATGGATTATTGCGCTGTTTGCCTTTGTGGTACCCGTGGCAACGTCGTTTTCGGCTTCCAAGACAGTGACTGATACATCATATCCGCTCAGAACATATGCCGCCGCCGCGCCTATAACTCCACAGCCTATAATAGTTATATCCGTCATAGCTTTACCATACCTTTCTAAAAATAAATTTTGATAAAATAAAAAAAGAGCAACACGAACACGCCTTAAAGACGTTGTTCCGTTACTCTTTTCTCTCAACAGAATAATGTCAATTAATTTATACTTAAATGATACACCGATATACTCACAAAATCAAGCATTATTATTTTTTAACTGTCTGTATTGAGTATGATAACAAAACAATTATAATTAAAAATATAAACGTACATTTGCCGAGGAGATTTTTTATGAACGAAGAGATATTGTCAATTTTGTCCGATAATCCCATAATTGCCGCAGTTAAGAATGATACCGAGGTCGACTTGTGCTGTAAATCAGATAAAAAAGCCGTTTTTGTATTATACGGCTCGGTGAACAGCATAGCCGACATTGTAAAGCGTCTTAAAAGCCATGATAAGACAGTGTTTGTCTATGTTGATTTACTCGACGGACTCTCAGTCAGTCAGGCGGCGGTGGAATTTATAAAGCTGAATACAGACGCCGACGGCATAATCTCAACCAAAGCGCCGCTTATTCAGCGCGCAGGTTCGCTCGGACTTATGACTGTTTTCCGCACCTTTATGCTGGACAGCATGGCTTTAAAGAGCCTTAGAAAATCATTTGACTCACTGAACGCTGACTTTGTGGAGATACTGCCGGGAAATATGCCTAAAATTATTAAAAGGCTGTCCGATGAACTGAATGCGCCCGTAATAGCGAGCGGACTTATATCCGACAAAGAGGACGTTATATCCGCTCTTTCCGCGGGCGCTGTGGCAGTATCTTCAACAAGTCATGCGGTGTGGGAGCTTTAAAAACTTAAAAGCTTAAATATTCGCCTGACACATAGCCTTTAACGCCGCTCTGTGTCGTCACGGGATACCAGCCGTTTTGTGCGTTGCCTGTCACCGTTACACGCTCACCCTTTGACAGATGTGTGAGTATGCTGTGAGAAGTTGACGCACCCGAACGCACTCTTACCCTTGAGCCTGTGCAGTAAGCTGTTCTGTTTATCTGCGGCTTTGTAAAGGTTATATACTCACCTGATACATATCCCTTTACGCCGCTCTGTGTCGTCACTGGATACCAGCCGTTCTGTGCGCTACCTGTCACAGTAACCTCCTCACCATATGAAATATGTGTGAGTATAGTGTGTGATGTGGACGCTCCCGAGCGCACTCTTACGCCTGAGGCTGTGCAGTAGCCCGTTCTGTTTGTCTGCGGCTTGGTAAAGGTTATATACTCGCCTGATACATATCCCTTCACACCGTTCTGTGTCGTCACAGGATACCAGCCGTTCTGCGCGTCGCCTGTTACAGTGACCTGCTCGCCGTAGGAGAGATGTGTGAGTATAGTGTGCGATGTCGAAGCACCTGAGCGCACTCTTACGCCCGAGGCGGTAGAATAACCCGTTCTGCTCGTCTGCGGCTTGGTAAAGGTTATATACTCGCCCGAAACATATCCCTTTACGCCGCTCTGTGTCGTCACAGGATACCAGCCGTTCTGTGCATTGCCTGTTACAGTGACCTGCTCGCCGTATGACAGATGTGCGAGTATGCTGTGCGATGTGGAAGCGCCCGAACGCACCCGAACGCCAGAACCTGAGCAGTACGCTGTGCGTGTCTGAGACTCGCTGTCATCTATAATTTCAACATAGTCAGCACTTACATATCCGTATGACCCGCTCGGCAGTTTCACCTTATACCAGCCGTTTTCTTCGCCGACTATTGTTACAATATCTCCCTCGGAGTAATATGCAAGCGTTTGGCTCTGAGTATTCGGCTGTGAACGCACTCTGAGCGAGTACGCCGTAACTCTTCCCTGTTTTGTCTGTGTCTGTGAGCCTGAGCCGCCTGCATTTGGGTTTTCAAGCCATGACGAGAAGTTTTTGAGTATCTCGTCTGTCGCCTGATTTAGTGCCCATGAGCCTGCACCCTTTAGGTCATAGTCGTGGATAAGCTGTATTTTGCTCTGTATTGAGCGCGAGTCCTCAAACCATACGGTATAAGTGCCCTGTGTGAGCTTTTTGCCGCCTACCGTGTATGACGGGTCGCCCTGTTTAACAGTAAATGTGGCTTTCGGCGACTGCTTTGCCTCGTCATATGTTATTGTGGCGTCGTAATCGGCAAACATTCTGCTGAGTACATCAAGTCCTACACCGTTTCCTTTGAATGTGCCGTCATTGCTCCACAGTCTGCCGTAAAACGGTATACCTAAAACTATTTTATCTGAATCAGCGTATTTAAGAGCATATTCTACTGATTTTTTTACAAAGTCATAGCTCGCAACAGGTCCCGCCTCGCTTCCCTGCCAGCTCTCATCGTACGCCATTATCATGAGGTAATCGGCGTATTTGCTAAGCTCTGCGTAGTCATAAGAGCCATGCCAGCCTGTTGTCCAGCCGTTAGGATTTGCCGCAACAGCCACGGAGACCTCCTTTTCCTGAGGTATAAGTTCTCTTAAACGCTTCACAAGCTGAGTGTACTCATCTCTCTCCGTGTGGGTTACATTTTCTATATCAACGTTTACGCCGTCAAGGTTATACTGCTCAACGTACATGGCTATCTGCTGTGCCAGTGAATCGGGATTTTCCAAAGCAAGCTTTCCGCCTGTTCTGTCCCAGTGGTTACTGAGCATTGGCACTACTTTGATACCCATTTTATGCATTGAGTCGACAAGCTGTGTGCTCGCATTGTTCAAAACAAGCTTACCGCTGCCGTTTATGTCAAACCAGCTCGGTGACACTACATTCAATGATCCCATAGTCTGAGCCATGTCAATCTGCTGTGACACTGTGCCGCCGTAAAGATAGCTCATATTGAACTTTTTGTTTTGGGATACTGTATGGCTTACCGACGATTCAGCAGTGTTTGAAGCTGAGCCCATGGCGAAAACATTAAACGGCATGTAAGCTATCATAACGCCGGGGAAAAGCACCACGACAGTTTTTATCTTTATGTTTTTGTATTTCTTTGAAATTGAGTCGAGTATATTTCTGCGCCCTTTTTTATCCTTTTTTTCGGACAAAAATTCTTCGGCAAGCTCTGTGTCATTTCTGTCCAGCGAAATATACAAATTATATGTCCCGTCCTGATTCGGAACAAGCTTCAATCTATACATGAACAATCATCTCCTAATATCTTTTTATATTCTATTTTCTGCATTTGAAATGATAAAATTCTTTTTTGACATATAAAAAATACCGCTTTAGATATTTTGTCATCTAAAGCGGTATTTATTTATTTTTGTTTTAATTTTTATTTATCTTTTTTAAGGCGTTTTTCTATTGCGTCAATAAGCACTTCCAGCGCCTTTATTCTGGCATATTTTTTGTCCTCGGATTCAACTATTGTCCACGGGGCAAAATCAGTTGAGGTATATTTTATCATATCATTTATGCTCGACTCGTAGTAATCCCATTTTTCACGGTTTCGCCAGTCCTCGTCGGTTATCTTCCAGCGCTTTTCGGGTGTATTTTCCCTGTCGTTAAAGCGTCTTAACTGTTCGTCCTTGCTGACGTGTATCCAGAACTTTACTATAACTGCGCCCCAGTCATAGAGCTCGCGTTCAAATTCGTTTATCTCCTTATATGCGCGCTTCCACTGCTCCTGTGTGCAGAAGCCCTCAATCTTTTCAACCATTACACGTCCGTACCATGTTCTATCAAATATCTCTATATGCCCTGTTTTCGGGATATGCTTCCAAAAGCGCCACAGATAATGGTGATTGAGCTCATATTTATCAGGTGCCGCTATCGGGCAAACCTCATAACCTCTCGGGTCAAGCGCGGCAGCAACTCTCTTGATGTTTCCGCCTTTTCCTGCGGCGTCCCAGCCCTCGTAAGCTATTATTACAGGTATTTTTCTAAGATACAGCTCATTGTGAAGATTTTTAAGCTTTTTCTGTAACTTTTTGAGCCGCTCTTCGTACTCATCGTCGTCAATGCGGCAGTCAAGGCTTACCTCACTCAAAAACGGCATTTTAACAAGGTTAAAGTTGCCATAATCTATTGCGTCACCCGTCATTTTAGGCATGGACTCTTTAAGCTGTTTTGAAGCAAGCGCTGTCTCTATTGCCGTTACAATCGTCCTGTAAACCTCAAGGCAGGCATTTCTCTTATCACTGGAGGACACAAGGTGCCATGGAGCATTAGGCGTATTGGTGCGCTCTGTCAGCTCGTCTATGACTGTGTAAAGCTCATTGTACTTTTTATTATTTTTCCAATCGTTTTCTGTAACGCGCCACTTTGTCAGCTCAGATGCTTCAAGCTTTTCAAAGCGCTCCTTCTGCTCTTTTTTGCTGATATGCAAAAAGAATTTGATTATAAGATAACCGTCGTCGCTCAGCTGTCTTTCAAAAGTATTTACACGTTGTATTTTATCGGAAAATTCATCGTCGTTTAATTTCTTATCTGTTCTGTCAGTTATTATCTCATTGTACCAGCTTCTGTCCAAAACAGAAAATTCGCCGTACTGCGGTATAAGGTTCCAATAACGCCACAAAAAAGGTTTTCTCTTTTCCGACTCATCGGCGGCAGCCGTTGTATATACGTTAAATCCTCGGGGGTCAAGCTGTAAAATTACATCGGAAATAATACTTCCTTTACCTGCTGCGCCCCAGCCCTCAAATAAAATTATAACCGGCAGCTTTGCCTGTTTTACCCTTTGCTGCAAGCTGGAAAGCACCTTTTTGAGCTCCTTTGCCTCCGGTTTGTAATTTTCCTTTGAAACTTTTTTATCAAGATTTACCTGTTCCAACATTTTTAGCCGACCTCCTCTTTGTAATTATATAAAATATATATTTTATTATACATATTATTTTATTTTTTTCAACATTATAACAATAAAATAAATGCTTTTGCTTTATTATCTGCGTTCAAAATTCCTTTATATATGGATAAAACTAAAAAAACACAGCCGCATTTGGAATGCAGCTGTGTCTTAGTTTTATAACTTAAAAATTACTCCTCGTCCTCGTCTTCTTCGTCTTCATTTTCAAATGTTTCGCGTGTAGCCTCAGCCTTTACGGAGATAATCTTTCTGTCGTCAGAATTATCTACTGTGAGGTCGAGTTTGCCGAGCATAACGCTTGGGTGTTCACCGTTCTGCGGCAGGTATCCCAACTGTTCAATGATATAACCGCCTATTGTGTCATAGTCGTTTTCTTCTTCAAGCTTAATATCAAAATAACGCTCGACATCTTTCATTGCAGTTGCGCCGTCTATAATGTAGTTACCCTCGCTAACCTCAATTATATCGGCTGTTTCGTTGTCATATTCATCCTGAATATCGCCCATTACAGACTCCACAAGGTCCTCCATTGTAACAAGACCTGAAGTTCCGCCGTATTCGTCAACAACGATAGCCATGTGCTTTTTCTCTATTCTAAGCTCATCGAATACCTTTCTGCAAGGCGTGCTCTGCGCTACAAATATAGCGTCTCTTACATAATCTCTTATATTAAACGTCTCTGTATTGCAGGTTGTTACAAATCTTAAAAGGTCTTTTACATATAAAATACCCTTTATATCGTCGATATTTTCATCGTAAACAGGTATTCTTGATTTTCCGCTGTCAATAGCTGCTTTCACGATGTCCTCAAGCTTTGCTGTCATCTCGACTGCAACCATATCCACACGGTGTGTCATTACGTCCTGTGCTGTGCTGTCGTCAAATTCAAAGACATTGTTTATCATGTCCTTTTCTTCTTCGTCGATAGCACCGTTTTCATTTCCCACATCGAGCATCATACGGATTTCTTCCTCTGTAACCTGCTCTTCATCATCTTTTGGCTTTACTCCGAAAAGCTTGAGTACAGACTCGGTACTCCATGACAAAAACATTACAAACGGTTTTCCCAATTTATACATAAATGACAGCGGTCTTGCCACTGCAAACGAAACCTTTTCGCATCTTGTCATGGCAATTCTTTTAGGTACAAGCTCACCGAAAACAAGTGTAAAATAGGAGAGCACTATTGTTATAACAACAAGCGATACTCCTTTTACCACTGCTGCGGGTACAGGAAAATCTCTCATAAAGTATACGATATATTCAGCAAAAGTATCCGCTGCAACAGCAGATGCCAAGAGTCCGGACAATGTGACTCCTACCTGTATTGTAGCAAGAAAGTCGGACGGATTTTTCAAAAGTTTCTGCAAAACCTTTGCAGTTTTGTTTCCCTCCTGAGCCATTCTTTTAATCTTATTATCGTTTAAAGATATGACTGCAAGCTCGCTCATTGCAAAAAAAGCGTTTGTTCCTATAAGTATTACCAGGAGTATCACGTAACTCCATATGTTGCCATCGGGCATATTTTTTTCTCCTTTTCAATAAAGTTATTATTATAAATATACCTTTTTTTTAACTCTGTGTCAAAACGGCAGTAGGTTTAAAATTACCTCTTTAAGGCATTTTCAGCCTAAATAAATCGTTTAATCTAAATTAGCAGTTTTTTATCTTTGCCGATTTGGCTGTATCTTATCCGTTCTTCATATATCTAAATAATTGAAAAATTAAAACTTTATTAACTGGTATGCAATGTTCTATACAAAGTCAAAAATACGTATTATAATTGAATAATGATTATTTATTTTGAGGAGATGACACAATGGATATAATCGAACTTATAAAAGCCTTTATACTCGGTATAGTTCAGGGTATCACCGAATGGCTGCCGATAAGCAGTACAGGACATCTTATTTTAGTAAACGAGCTTCTGCCGATGAAGTGCTCAGATGACTTCTTTAATATGTTTAAGGTAGTCATTCAATTCGGTTCAATACTCGCGGTAGTTACACTTTACTTTAACAAGCTCAATCCGTTTTCGCTTAAAAAGACACCTGTTCAGCGACGTGATACAGTAATGCTTTGGGTAAAGGTGCTTATCGCCACTGTACCTGCCGGTGTAATAGGTCTTTTATTTGACGATATAATCGACAACGTACTGAGCACACCGTATGTAATAGCTGCAACGCTCATAATTTACGGTATATTCTTCCTTATTCTTGAAAACAGAAATAAAAAGCCTACAATAACCTCGTTTGATGACATAACATATAAAACAGCTCTTTTGATAGGCGTATGCCAAATGTTAGCACTCATCCCGGGAACTTCACGCTCCGGAGCTACAATAGTCGGCGCTGTTTTCCTCGGTGCTTCACGCTTTATAGCCGCTGAGTTTTCATTCTTCATGGCAATTCCGGTAATGTTCGGCGCAAGCCTTTTAAAGCTCATCTCAATGCCGTCAATGACAGGCTTCGAATGGTTACTGCTCATAGTCGGAATGGTTACTGCTTATGTTGTATCAATACTTGCAATAAGATTTTTGATGGACTACATCAAAAAGCACGATTTCAAAGTATTCGGTTATTACAGAATTGTTTTAGGTATAATAGTTATAGTAGCATTTACGTTCTTCTTTTAAAAAATAAAATTATATTAAAAATCCGAGCCGTTTTAAAACGCGGCTCGGATTTTTTGTATGCGGATTATCTTATTAGCTTATTTTAAGCTGAAGTCTTAATTTATCGGAAATCATTGCAATAAACTCGCTGTTTGTAGGCTTACCTCTTGAGTTGTGTATTGTGTAGCCGAAATAGGAATTGAGAATATCCACATCGCCTCTGTCCCAAGCAACCTCAATAGCATGTCTTATTGCACGCTCAACTCGTGAGGAGGTTGTAGAATTATGCTTTGCAACCGTTGGATAGAGAACTTTTGTAACGGAATTTATTATATTCGCGTCCTTTACAGCAAGTATTATAGATTCCCTTAAATAATGGTAACCTTTTATATGAGCAGGCACACCTATCTGGTGAATTATCTCTGTAACCATAAGTTCAAGGTCAGCTTCGCGCAGATTTGCCGTCGGAATTACTCTTCCTGCCTGACTGCGGTAACCTGAGAGCTGTATAATTCTCTCTATCATAACCTCCGGGTCAAACGGCTTTAAGAAATAATATGCCGCACCTGCCGCCATAACCTCTCTTTGAAGAGTCTGGCTGTCAAACGATGACATAACCATAAACTGAGGTGTATTTACCGACGCATCTGCTTTGACTTGTTTGATAACGCCTATTGCGTCGATATTTGCCAAAAAGATGTCACACAGCACAACGTTTGGCTTTTCTTTTTTGATTTCGTCAAGAAGCTTTTGACCGTCCTTCGGAACCATTATCGCCTGTATTGAATTTTCGTTAAATAAGTCTCTGCACAATTCATAAAAATTTGAATTGTCGTCAGCTATCAGTACTTTAAGCATATTTTCCACAAAAAATCCTCCTGTCGTCACTGTTATCATTTATTTTGTCTGTCTGTCATGCTCTACACATAGATTACCATTTTATTACAAATATTTCAAGCTGTTTTTACAAATTTTTTCCAAAAATAAAATCCAAAGTTTTACAAATAATTTGTATATTTTAAACAACCAATATTTTCCATATATTTGGTATTACTCGTCTAATCGATATTTTTTGCAGTCTCCAGCATGTTTTCCGCGAAAATTCCGTATCCCCTTGTAGGATCCTGTACAAAAACGTGGGTCACAGCACCAACCAATCTTCCGTTTTGTATTATAGGACTTCCGCTCATTCC
>CALXEM010000162.1 GCA_944387335.1 uncultured Clostridia bacterium
AAAAGAAAAGACAATAGTGACAGGCAACGAAAACGAAATTAACTGCGATGATAAAAACATCTATTTTCCGCCAGTAGACGAAAACACAAGGCGGGAAATGTACAGGGAATACCTCAAACAATTTGCCGCTGAATATCTAAAGGGCAGGACAGACTATTTCAGCAAAGTGATGAACGCAAAGCCGTCCAAGATAGGTATTACGTTTGCAAAGACCAGGTGGGGTTCGTGCAGTGCAAAGAACAGCATAAACTTTTCAGCGTATGTAATGGCTCTTGAGCCTGAATGTATAGATTTGACAGTGGTTCACGAGCTGTCGCACATATATGTAAAGAACCACTCAAAGGCGTTTTACGCTGTGCTGGACAGGTACATAAATAACAGAAAAGAGCTTGAAAAACGCATGAAGGCTGTCGGCAGAGATGTGTTCCGGTGGGATAAATAAGATAAAACAAAAAGACGTTTCGGATATATCGAAACGTCTTTTTTAAAACTTAAAGCATTTCCAAAAGCTCTGTTAAAGCTGAAATCGTATATGTAGGAGGCGTTGGCAAAGTACATTCGGCGTTTTGAGGGTTAAACCAGCACGAGTCCAGTCCTGCATTCTGAGCTCCTAAAATATCGGACGAGAGCGAGTCGCCTATTACAAGAACCGATGATTTATCGTGTATTGACATATCGTTTAAAACGTATTCAAAATACTTTTTGTCAGGCTTTTGAACGCCTATCTTCTCGGATATGTAAAGCTTTGAGAAAAACGGGGCTATATCGCTGTTGTTAAAGCGATTTGTCTGTGCTCGGATAAGCCCGTTTGTAATGATAACCATGTCATACTTTTTACTCAGCTTTTCGCATACATAAAATGCGTCATTTAAAAGATATGAACCCTCTGCCAAAAATGACAGATACATAGAGTTTAACTTTTCGGGATCGCCCTGTCTGCCCAGTTTATTCAAAAACTGCTCAAAGCGGTTTGTCTGCAAAAAGCTGTGTGTAATCTCTTTTTTCTCAAACTGTTTCCACAATGCGTCGTTTAAAGTGCTGTAAGTGTTGTAAACATTGTCGGAAAACGGTATTTCCAAATAACCGCACAGCTTGCGTATTGCCTGATATTCGGCCATGTTAAAGTCGAACAGTGTTCTGTCAGCGTCAAATAAGAGGATTTTATATGTTTTCATAAAGGTATTCCTCCTTTATTTATCAAGGGGGAGAATTTCTTTATATACAGCGGTGCATTTAGGAGGTATCAGCTTATCTAAATGATAAGCACCGAAATACCAGTGCTTAAATTCGGCTTTTTCATACAGCGCCTCTAAAAATGTATTCAGGTAATTTATGTGTACACTGCCGTCGTGTGCGTTTAAATCGAGGAAATTCTTTATCTTTGACGAACAGTCATGCGTGATTATATAGTCCACCTTAAAGTCAATAGCTTTAAGCCTTTCATAAGCCTTTTCAAGCTCATCCAAAGTCGGCATGCTCTCTATTTCGTCGGATTCGTTTTCGGACATATCGAGGAAAACATCGTCGCCGCCGCCGAGTGCAAATACGGTTTTGCCGTCTATCGTATATACCTGACCTCTCGGCAGATAGAGTATATTAGGACGTATTACGCGCACAATTCCGCCGTTCCAGTCCTGCAAGGGATACTGCTCTATCAGTTTAAAGTTTTCGTGTACTCCGTCTATAAAGAGTATTGTGTATTTTAATTTTGAGAGCTTGTTGAGAAGCTGTATTTCCTGTTTGGAGTTATCCCAGATAAATCCAAAGTCGCCGCAGATAATGAGGTGATCGTTGCGCTTTAATTTCTTTAACTGTGGATTTTGAAATCTGGTGAAATCTCCATGAAAATCTGAAGTTACATAGAGCATTTTTAACGCCCCTCCAAAAAAGGTTTTATTTTGCGTCGACAGCTGTCTTTATTGCCTGATCGAGGTCTGCAATGAGGTCTTCAACATCCTCAAGACCTATTGAAAGACGGATTGTCTGTGCTGAGATGCCAGCATTTTTAAGCTGTTCATCGCTTAACTGGCTGTGAGTTGTTGTAGCAGGGTGAATAACGAGAGAACGTACATCTCCGACATTTGCAACGTGAGAGAAGAGTTTTAAGCTGTCTATGAATTTAGCTCCAGCCTCTCTTGAAGCGTCCAGTCCGAAAGTGAATACGCTTGAGCATCCGAGCGGCATATATTTCTGCTGTAAAGCGTGATATTTATTTGACTCCAGTGAGGGGTAATTTACAAAGCTTACATATTGATTGCACTCAAGATATTTTGCAACTGCGAGTGCGTTCTGGCAGTGGCGCTCCATTCTCAGCGGCAGAGTTTCAATTCCCTGAAGTATCATAAATGCATTGAATGGGGAGAGGCATGAGCCTATATCTCTGAGGATAAGTGCGCGCAGACGTGTTATAAAGCCTGCATTGCCGAAATCCTTTGCAAATACTGCGCCGTGATAGCTTACATCAGGATTGTTGTACTGCGGAAAACGCTCGTTGCCCTCAAAGTTGAATTTACCTGAATCAACTACAATACCTGCCATTGATGTGCCGTGTCCGCCGAGGAATTTTGTAGCGGAATGGATTACAATATCAGCGCCGTGCTCAATAGGGCGGCAGAGATACGGTGTTGTAAAGGTGGAGTCTACGATAAGCGGAATACCGTTGCTGTGAGCTATATCGGCGATTGCGCTTAAATCAGCCACGTTTGCATTAGGGTTGCCGACTGTTTCAACAAAGAAAGCCTTTGTCTTATCTGTTATGGCGTTTTTCCATGCGTCCATGTCGTCCGGGTCTACAAATTTTACGTTGATACAGAGATTTTTAAATGTAACGCCGAAAAGGTTAATTGCTCCGCCATATATGCATATTGAGGATACAATTTCGTCACCTGCGGAAGCTAAGTTGAGAATTGTATTGAATATAGCGGCGTGGCCTGAGCTCATTGACAGTGCACCGACTGCACCCTCCAAAGCGGCAACTCTGCGCTCAAGTGTATCGCATGTAGGGTTTGAAAGACGTGTATAGATATTGCCTGCCTGTTTTAATTCAAAGAGCTCTTTTGCATGCTCAGAGCTGTCAAAGGCATAAGCGGTTGTCTGATAGATAGGAGCTGCGATTGAATGTGTATCTGTGTCGGGTGTTTGTCCTGCGTGTATGGCTAATGTATTAAATTTCATTTAAATTCCTCCTGTATGTCCTTTTTTTTAAATATATTTTTTGTTATAATAAGCTTTGTATAATATTTTAAGAAGTCTTTGTCTAAAATATAATACTTATTCTATTATAATATGAATTTATTTGATTGACAATTTTTATTTTGATATATTGAAGGATTTGGAAGGGGATATATTAAAAATGAACTTTAAAAATATAAAATTAAAGTTGGTATCGCTTATTGTATGTGTTGGTGTTGCAATGTCATGCGTGATGTCAGCAGGTGCTGAAGGTGAGGAACAACAGCTTAGCATAGAGGGATACCAGCCTGATTTTGAGGTTACAGCCGACGCCGTATATATGGTAAATCTGGATACAGGCAAGGTAGTATATGAGAAAAACGCTCATAAAAAAATATATCCTGCCTCCACCACAAAAATAATGACTGCCGCATTGGTGCTCGAAAATGTTGAGGACTTGGATCAGACAGTAACTGCAAAGGCATATCTGTATGATGAATTTGCGGGACTCAACGTTTCAACAGGAGATATACGTGCAGGTCAGACGCTCACAGTAAACCAGCTCTTATATGGTACAATGCTGCAATCGGCAAATGAGGGTGCGAATATTTTAGCCGACTTTGTGGGTGACGGCTCTATCTCTAAATTCTGTGAGATGATGACTGAAAAGGCAAAGGAGCTCGGATGCGAGAACACAAACTTTGTAAACCCACACGGACTTTACAATGAAAACCACTATACCACCGCATATGATATGTACCTGATTACAAAATATGCAATGAGTATACCGGGCTTTATGGACTATGTAACAGTGCCTGTGTATGATGTCGGAAAAACCGATTTCCACGATTATCTCAAGTGGATAACCACAAACAAAATGATGATTGAGGGCAGCGAGTATTACTATGAGCCGATAAGAGGTATAAAGACAGGTACTCTTGACGAGGCGGGTAAATGCTTTATCTCCAGCGCCACAAAAGACGGATACAACTATCTGCTGGTACTTATGGGAGCTCCAATGTATGATGAGGACGGTAACTATATAGAAGAAAATACCGCTTTTGAGCTTACTGAACAGCTTTATGAATGGGCATTTGACACATTTCAGATTAAGACAGTCATGGAAGAGGGAAAAAGTGTGCACGATGTTCCTTTGAAATTATGCTGGGGCAAGGATACACTAAACCTTGTAAGCGCAGAGGATTTTACAGCACTTATACCGTCCGACTATGATATTACAAGCGTACAGGGTGTTGCAGATGTTCCGAACTTTGTAAAGGCACCTATCGAAAAAGGTGAGGAGATAGGCAGAATGAAGCTTATGCTCTCCAATGAGGAGATAGGTTCAGTCCCACTTGTTGCAGGTGAGTCAGTTGAGGCAAATCCTATATTGACAGTAATTTATTATGTTGAAACAGTTGTAAAGACATTCTGGTTTAAATGGCTGGCAACATTTGCAGTTGTTCTGTTTGGAATTTATATGATTGTATGTGCTGTAAGACGCCGCAATATGAGAAAGTACAATAGGATAAAGAGAAAGTAAAATAGCAATAAAAAAGCCTATCCCTCTTAAAAGGGATAGGCTTTTTTATTGGATAAGTAAATCCTATTTAATTTTGCTGTAATACTTATTTTCATAATAAGCATATTTTTCGCTGTATTTTTCTGTTTCGCCCTTGTGGATTTTTCTTATATACTCATGGCGGTCAATACCTGAATTGTCAGCTGCCTCATGTCCTATGAGATATACGCCGATATTTGAGCAGTGGTCAGAAATACGCTCAAGGTTACTGAGCACTTCGATAAACGGGAAAGCAGCGTCTGCGGAGCACAGCCCGTTCTTCATTCTGTCGATATGTCTTGATTTGAGTGTTTCCTCCATCATATCGATAATCTCTTCGAGAGGCTCTATTTCCTCAGCTTTCTGCATATCGTGAAGCTCTGTTGCAGTCTGAGCCTTGTCCACAATTTCATACACAGCATCGGTTATAACTGTCATCTCCTGCATTGCGACACTCGAGAAAGAGACATTTTTTTCAAACATGTGCTCGGCAGCTTCTGTGATGTTTATTGCATAGTCACCTATTCTCTCAAATTCGCTCATAAGCTTTAAGAGCTTTGTAACCGCACGGCTTTCAGGCTCTGTGAGCTCCTTTGCGGATATTTTAAGGAGATAGTCGCTGAGTCTGTCCTCCATTTTATCAATGGTGTTTTCAGCTTCTTTTATACGTTCCATAGCCTTAAGGTCATATTTGGACAGCATTTTTACGGATGCTGAAAGGTTTTGTTTTGCAAGAGCTGCCATTTTGTTTACTGTTATTCTTGCCTGATCAATGGCAAGTCCAGGAGACATACGTATAAAACGCTCGTCGAGCTTGTTTGTATCGTCGTTTTCATTGTTTTCGTCATCCTTGGAGCGGATTGTCCAGTTGGCGAGTTTTTCGAGTACACCAGCAAACGGAATGAAGCCCAATGTGACAACTACATTAAATATAGTATGGAAATTAGCTATGCCGCCTTTGTCGATAGGCATATCCCAGAATGGAAATCCGATAGTATATTGTATTGCATATGTTGCTGTGAGGAAAACAGCAGTACCTATAATATTAAAATACAGGTGTACCATAGCGGAGCGTTTAGCGTTTTTGCTTGCACCAATACTTGCAAGAATAGGTGTGATACATGTACCGATATTTTGTCCCATAATTATAGGGAAAGCGGAGGAATATGCTATTTGACCTGTTGAGCTGAGCGCCTGAAGAATACCAACAGAAGCGGATGAACTCTGTATGATTGCAGTTACTACTGCGCCGAAGATAACGCCGAGTATCGGGTTGGAGAACGATGCAAACAGCGAGGTGAATGCAGGTACATCTTTTAAAGGAGCTACTGCGGCTTCCATATTAAACATTCCTGTAAAGAGAATGCCGAAGCCGAGAAGGATTTGACCGATATCTTTTTTACTGTTTCTCTTTGCGGACATATAGAGAATAATACCGATTACAGCAACCAAAGGAGCAAGCGTTGTAGGTTTGAAAAACTGCAGGAAAAAGTTATCACTGCTGATATCGGAGAGCCTGAGAATGTGAGCTGTTATTGTAGTACCGATATTAGCTCCCATAATTACACCGATAGCCTGACGAAGCTTAAGTATTCCTGCGTTTACGAGTCCTACCACTATTACGGTAGTGGCAGATGAACTCTGAACGGCGGCGGTTACGACAGCACCGAGCAAAACACTTGTTATAATGTTGCCTGTTAGCTTTTCAAGTGTTTTTTCCATGCGTCCGCCGGAAATTTTCTCAAGGCCGCTGCCCAGTATATTCATACCGTATAAAAACAGCGCCAAGCCTCCCAAAAGACTTATCACGTCAAAAAAGTCAAATTCCATAATAACCTCCAAATTTAGAATAAATAATAAATTTACATGGAATTCACATTATCGATTTAATTATAACATAAAAAGATAAAAAAGCGACAGCTTTTTTATTTTACATAACATATAAGTTTTTCGGTTCACACAATGTGAATGCCGCTTTTTGAGCGGCAAGAAAAACTTAGGAAATCAGCGTAAGCTGATTGACAACATAAAAAGATAAAAAACCAACGGTTTTAGAAAAAACGGTAGTTTTTTCGGTTCCTGAGTTAAAACATAGCGTTAAATAAAGTTTTTCGGTTTACATAAGGTAAATGGCGCTTTTTGAGCGTCAAGAAAAACTAAGTTAATAAGTGCAAGCTTAATTACAACAAAAAAGAGAGCGTAAAAAACGCCCTCTTTTAAAATAAAGTATAAATTTATTCGTATTTTGATATTGTAAGCCCCTGTGCTCTTATCTCGTCGATAAAATCTCCTAAAATTTCGGCGTTTGTGCTTGAAACAGCGTGAAGCAGATATATTCCTCCGCTGTGTATGCTGTCTTTTAGTTTTTGCAGTGATTGTGCAGGGTCAGGCTGAGCGTCGGTGTTCCAGTCCTGATATGCAAAGCTCCAAAATACGCTTTTGTAGCCCATACTGTCTAAAAGAGCAAGGCACTGTTCGCTGAATTCACCTTTTGGAAAACGGAAAAGCGTCATAGTGTAGTTGAATTCAGTCTGAATATAGTCATGCAGTTTTTTTATGTCCTCTGCGGCGTCAGTCAATTCAAGACTTGGCATGGATGGGTGAGAATAACTGTGATTTCCTACAATGTGCCCTTCGTCTATCATTCGCTGTATTAGCTCTGGGTTTTTTTGAGCATAATCATACGTCACAAAAAAGACGGCTGAGGCGTTTTTCTCCTTTAATACATCGAGTATTTTTTCTGTGTATCCGTTTTCGTAGCCCTCGTCAAATGTGAGATAAATTTTTCCGTTGTCCTCTTTTATGAAATCGGCATTGTATTCGCCGTATTTTTCCTGAAATGTTTCAGGGCTTGTCGGACGGTTTGTCTTTTCATCTATCGGACCTCCGTGTCCCCAGCCTTGGCATTCACCGTCCAAAAGAGAAATTTGTGAAAACTCATTTCCCATTACGTCGGTGCTTTCGTCCTCTGATGAGGTGGTAGTTTCTTTCTGAGTCTGAGCTTCATATTTTTCCTGTACCTGAGTGTTGTCCTGTGAATCTTCTGAGGAGATGTCCATAGTTGTGTCGTTGCACGCAGTCATAAGCGCACATATTGCTATTGCGGCTGCTGAGATTTTAAGCTTTTTATTTTTTCTTTTCATAAGAATAAACTCCTTTCTTTCGGCTGATTTTTAGTTTTTTAGAATAAATTAAATTACTTCTTGTAAAAATATATAATATAAATACATATCGTATCGAAATTTGGCGCCGGTTGAATATGAACAGTGATATATGTTAAACTTAAAAATAATAAAAGGGGGAATATTGTGGCTGAAAATACAAACTTAAAAAAGGATATAAAGGCGGCTGTTGTTATAGGACTGATAGTTGTAATTATCTGTGCCGCGTTTTTTATGTGGAATAATATGAATAAGTCTGACTCTTCTGATATGGCGGCTGTTGTAAGTGCTGGCAATGATATATACGGAGTTTTTCTGCTGAGTGAGTATGATGACAACACAGAATATATATACAGTATGGAAAAAGATGATAAGCCTGTACATTTTGTAATAAAAAATAAGAGTATAGCATTTCATGATGTCGATTGCCCTGATAAAATATGTGAGAAATCAGGCTTTTTGTCGCAGGAGAACGATACGGCTGTCTGTATGCCGAACAGAGTGAGCGTCATGATAATGCCTGAAAACGAACTCAACGATGAAATGAAGTCCAAGATAATAGAAATATCAAAGTAATTTGAGATAAATTATGTTAAAAAAATATCGCAAATTGCCTTTATAATGATATATTTTCACATATATGAAGCGATTATGTTTTTAAATTTTTGCCAAACTCAAGAAAGTGAAAAACAATTATGTAATCTGCTTGATTTTTTTGTCGCAGAATGGCAAAATATATATTGTATAGAATCGGTTAGATTAAAAAATACAAAATATAAAAATATGAAGAGGGGTTAAAAAAGTGCATCAATTTGTACTGGTTATTGATTTTGGCGGACAGTATAATCAGCTCATCGCAAGACGTGTACGTGAGTGCGGAGTATACTGCGAGGTAAGATCATATCAAATCACTGTTGAGGAAATAAAAAAGCTTAATCCTATCGGTATAATTTTTACCGGAGGACCAAACAGCGTATATCTTGAAAAAGCTCCTAAAGTTGATCCTGCCCTGTTTGACATGGGAATACCTGTATTGGGCTTGTGCTACGGAAGCCAGCTTATGTCATATTCTCTGGGCGGAAAAGTTGAGTCGCGTGATGAAACACGTGAGTACGGAAAAACAGAGACATTTTACAATACAAACAGCTTGATTTTTAAAGGCTTACCTCAGAAAGCTATCTCTTGGATGAGCCATACAGACTATATAGCTGAAATTCCTGAGGGCTTCAAAGTAACAGCACATACAGCAAATTGTCCTGTTGCAGCTATGGAGGATGCTTCGCGTAAGCTTTACGGAATACAGTTCCATCCTGAGGTAAACCACACAGAGAACGGTATCAAAATGATCCGCAACTTCCTCTATGAGGTTTGCGGAGCAAAAGGCGACTGGAGCATGCAGGATTATGCTGTTTCAGCTGTAAAAGCTATCAAGGAAAAAGTAGGCGACAAGAGCGCTCTGCTCGCGCTTTCCGGCGGTGTTGACAGCTCTGTTGTAGCTGCACTTATGTCAAGGGCAATCGGAAAACAGCTTACATGTATCTTCGTTGACCATGGTCTCATGCGTAAAAACGAGGGTGACGAGGTTGAGGCTGTTTTCGGCAACAGCGGTATTAACTTTGTAAGAGTAAACGCTGAAGATAGATTTTTAAAACGTCTTGCAGGTGTTGAAGAGCCTGAGGCAAAACGTAAGATTATAGGCGAGGAGTTTATCCGCGTATTTGAGGAAGAGGCAAAGAAAATAGGCAAAGTAGACTTCCTTGTACAGGGAACAATTTACCCTGACGTAATAGAGTCCGGTGCCGGCGATGCCTCTGTTATAAAGAGTCACCACAATGTAGGCGGACTTCCTGACTATGTTGATTTTAAAGAGATCATCGAGCCGCTCAGAATGCTCTTTAAAGACGAGGTTCGCGCACTCGGTGCAGAGCTTGGACTTCCGAAAGAGCTTGTATGGCGTCAGCCGTTCCCGGGTCCTGGTCTTGCTATAAGAGTTATCGGCGATATTACAAAAGAAAAACTTGATATTCTCAGAGATGCAGACGCTATTTTCCGTCAGGAGATAGCAAACGCAGGACTTGACAGAGATGTACACCAGTACTTTGCAGTTCTCACATCTATGAGAAGCGTCGGCGTAATGGGAGATGAGCGTACATACGACTATACGCTCGCACTCAGAGGCGTTACAACAACTGACTTTATGACAGCCGACTGGGCTAGAATACCGTTTGACGTACTTGAGAAATGTTCTTCCCGTATAATCAACGAGGTAAGACACATCAACCGTATTGTTTACGATATTACAAGTAAACCACCGGCAACTATTGAGTGGGAATAAATTGAAAAAGTCTGAAAACCCAGTAATAATGCGGGTTTGCAGGATTTCAAAACCCTCGTTTATAAGATTTTGATAAGATTACACTTGAACCTCTTTATCGGATGTATCAAGTGGTTTGTGGGTAAAGAGTAAATTCTTATGGCTCACAAAAACTCCATATTAACATTAAACCCCGTACTGACGGAATAAGTCAGTACGGGGTTTTTGTCGTTTGCAGGGTTATTTCAGTTTATCCTTAAAGGCTTCTACAAAGGCATCGCTGAGTTCCTGTGACGGAACTT
>CALXEM010000163.1 GCA_944387335.1 uncultured Clostridia bacterium
TGAGCTTTCTTGGAACAGAATTAAACATCCTTCTGAGGTTGTTAAAGTTGGCGATGTTGTTGAGGTTTACGTTAAGGACATCGACGCTGATAAGAGAAAGATTTCTCTCGGCTACAAAAAAGCTGAGGACAACCCATGGGAAATCCTCAAGAGAGATTATCCGATTGACAGCATAGTAGATGCTAAGATCGTATCTATGACAACTTTCGGTGCATTTGCTCAGATTCTTCCTGGCATTGACGGCCTTATCCACATCTCACAGATCTCCACTGAGAGAATAAACAAACCTCAGGACGTTCTCGAGATTGGTCAGGAAGTTAAGGCTAAACTCATCGATGTTGATTATGACAAGAAGAGAGTAAGCCTTTCTATCCGTGCTCTGCTCGAGGAGCAGGATGAGCCTGTTGAAGAGCAGGCTGAGACTGAGGCTGCTGAGTAATTTAGCAACAAAACATTTAATTTTATAGTAAAAAAGCTTCACGGAATTTTTATTCCGTGAAGCTTTTTTGCGTTTAAAATATATTTTATATAAGGAAGTATACACACACTTTTCAGGTACAGAATAATATAAGTTGTAAAAAATTTATTATATCTATTGCAATATATATGTTTTGTGATATTATATAGATATAATATGGTTTTAAAAACTACTTAATAAAATATAAAACAACACATATTACAAGAAAGGGGCTTTAAAATGACACACAATACTGCGGCAATAAACAGAAAACCTGAAAAGATTGGCTTTTATCCGAGAGATCCAATAAGCTGTGTAACGCACCTCATAGGAGCATTTGCAGGAGTTATAGCAACGTTTTTATTTGTTTTAAAATCTACATCAGCTACTGTTGTAGACCCTATAAAGGTTTTTTCAAGTCTGGCGTTTGGCATATCAATAGTGCTTCTTTATTCAGCTTCGGCACTTTATCATTATGTAAGTGAGCAGTCACCGCAGTTGAGTGCCTTGAGGCGCCTTGACCACTCGATGATTTATGTTTTAATAGCAGGCAGCTATACACCTGTGCTCTTAAATATGGACGATATAAAAAAGGGAAGTATACTGACAGCCGTTATATGGTCAATAGCGTTTGTGGGTGTTGGTGTAAAGGTATTTGTACCTGAGGTGCCGAGACTTTTCTCAACAATATGCTATATTGCAATGGGGTGGTTTATACTTATAGATTTGAATGCTCTTATATCGCTCACAGCTGGAGGTATAATCCTACTTGCCGCCGGAGGTATATTCTACACAGTAGGCGGAATTATATACGCTGTGAAAAAACCGAATATATCTAAGACATTTGGTTTTCACGAGCTATTCCATATCTTCGTAATGCTAGGAAGCCTGTTCCACTTTTTCAGCACATATTTTTATATTTTATAAAACTGTATATACAAAAAAGCTTCGGTACATTATAAGTGCACCGAAGCTTTTTTATTTTAAGTATATTTTTATTTGTTAGCGCAAAACTCAACTGCTGCATCAGCTGCAGAAGCAGCATCAGGAGTATAGCAGTCAGCGCCTATCTGCTGACAGAATGTATCTGTTACAGGAGCACCGCCTATCATAATTTTAACCTTGTCACGGATACCCTTAGCTTTTGCAGTCTCAACAACGTCTTTCATAACGCCCATTGTTGTTGTAAGAAGAGCAGAGCAAGCGATGATGTCGCAGTTCTGGTCGATAGCTGTCTGAACATACTGCTCAGGAGTAACGTCTGTACCGAGGTCGATAACCTCAAGGCCTTTGCCTTCCATCATCATTTTTACAAGGTTTTTACCGATATCGTGGAGGTCACCCTGTACAGTACCGATACAAACTTTACCTTTAGTAGCTACACCAGCCTCAGCAAGAAGAGGTTTTAAGAGAGCAGTACCTGCATTCATTGCACGAGCTGCAATAAGAACCTCAGGAACATAAACCTCATTGTTCTTAAATTTCTCGCCGATAACGTTCATACCGCTCAAGAGGCCTTCTTCCAAAATTTCTTTTGCAGAAACGCCTTCGTCAATAGCCTGCTGAACAAGGGTTTTTACGATTTTTGCTTTACCTTTCTGGAGTGCTTCGGAAATATCTGTTAAGATGCTCATTTTGAAAATCTCCTTTCGATTTATAAAACAGGTATTGTATTTTTATTTAACCTGCTAAATTTACTGTTTTGATGATAAAATGCCGTGGCTTTCACGGAATTTACCGGGAGTAACGCCTGTCATACGTTTAAATACTTTGCTGAAATAGCTCTGGTCTTCAAATCCCACAAGCCCCGAAACATCTACAAGTCTTATTTTATCTGATAAGAGCAGTGCTTTGCTTCTGTCTATTCTTATTTTGTTAAGGTAGGAGTTAAAGTTGCATTTCATCTCGTCTTTAAATATCTTACTGAAATATGACGGCGATAAAAATACGTGTGCGGCAACCTCTTCCAAGGTTATCTTTTTGGAATAATTCCTGCGTATGTAGTCAACTGCTTTTCTTATGACATCAATATGTTTTACGTCGTTAAATCTAAATACGTAATCCATAAATTTATTCATTACAGCCGACAGCCAAACACACAAATCGTCGATTGAGGTTACAGAATTTATCTCTCTTAAATAGCGGTGATTTAGATTGAAAATTACGTTTGAATCGGCGCCGCCGTCTATTGCAGCTCTTGAGAGTAGTACAATAAGCTCAAACACGCGCGATTTTATTATTTCAAAATTACCGCCGGATGAAAAGAAGATATAACCCAAAATCTCATTTAAAAGGCGTTGAGAAGCGTTTTTGTTGGAATCAGTTATCGCCTGCATGAGCGCATGTTCAGTCTCAAACGGATAACTTGGTACTATTTCGCTTCCCGAGGACTTAAGCTGATGTAAAAATTCACCTATCTGTCCCTGAATCATATTGCTGTCCTGGTCATTGAGCTGTTTTTCGGCAGCCGAAACATTGTTTACAAACCCAATGGAAAAGAACAGGAGATTTGACATCTGAGTTACGCGTTCAGGAGATACATACGGTATTTTGTGCAGCATAGGTAAAATTTTTCTAAGCTGTGCACGAGAAAGACCGATAGCGTCCTGGAGGTCATATTTTATAAAATCGTCCTTATCAACCATCATAAGCGGACCTGCTGTTATCATTCCTATACTTGAACCGTTTTCGTCAAATAAAGGCGATACAAAACACGTAAGTCCCATAGGACAAAAGTAAATATATTTTCCTCCGAATCTCTCTGCCTGCATGGTACCGTAAAGGTGGACATCACCGCATTTAATTTTTTTTCGGCTGTTCTGCTGCATTACGGCTTCACAAATTCCGCATGCAGAACAGCTGTAACCGGTTGAGTATAACACATCGCCCGATGAATTAGATACGGCACAGCCGAGTCCTGTTGAACCGTTAAATGAATCGGCACACTGAATTGCAAGCTCCAATGAAAAAGAAGATGAGCGTTCTGCTTCTGAAGTCATTTTTAACCTCCGTCAAAATATAAAGGAATACCAACTCAATAGAAAACTCACCGTATTGGAGTACCTTTATTCTAGCATAATTGATTTTTCTTTTATAATACAATTTTATTTTTTTTGGTAATATTTTTATTTTTTAAGGTAAAAATCGGCTGAAAATACCTCTTATTCGGCGCATTTTTTAAAAACTACGCCGTTTTCATCTATTTCGATTATCTTACATGGTATGCTTTTTTTTATGCATTCAGTTATGACAAAGCGTGTTCCCGTCGATTTATAATCCCAAAAAGCCAAAACATAATCAGCGTTTTTAATTATGGATATGTTCCTTGCCAGTGGTGCACGTTTTCCCAATGTTTTGTAGTCAGGCAGAAATTCTGTCAGCTTTATATTGAGCTTTTTTGCCGCCTGTGCTGCCAATGTGTCTATTCCGTCTGCTCCGCCGCTTATTATTTGGGAACAATTTGATGGTATAAAACTGATTATATCGTCAACTGATATATTATTGCAGCTTCTGCTGCCTATTACGGCTACACGCATAAAAACAAATCCTTTAAAAAAATTTTTCCTTTTAATAATGATACAATATTTTAAAATATTTTGAAAGCTTTATTTTATTTAAAACATTTTTTACCTGTGCTAAGACTAATTCGTTGTGGAAAAGTAATATTGAAAGACAGCGCAGTCTTTTATTTGTAATT
>CALXEM010000164.1 GCA_944387335.1 uncultured Clostridia bacterium
GCCGGAACTGACGCTCCGCCGAACAAAAATGGCTCGATGTGGTAGCTATTACATTTTTACAGTATCCTCCGTCAATAAATACAGAACCCATTAAAAGACTTTCCGCCATAGTTGAACATGCTCCATACAATCCGAGAAACGGTATTTCTATATCCCTCAGTCCATAATGCGTTCCGGCACACTGGTTCAATAAATCACCTGCAAAAATACATTCTATATCTTTTTTACTCACATTTGCTTTTCGGATAAGCTCAAGAACAATTTCTTCCTGAAGCTTGCTCTGCGCCGCTTCCCATGTATCCTCACCGCATTTGTCATCAGTCAGTATTATATCAAATTCACTTTTTAACGGTCCTTCCCCTTCTTTTATTCCCGCTATGGAAATAGCTTCTTTTATATATACACTTCGTGAAAAGATTATTGTCTGATTCTTCATATAAACAGCCTCCTTTTATTTTCAGACAGTTTAGGTAATTGCTAAACAAGTTCCGCAATTACTTAAAGCGGTAAAAGATATATCTGATATACAGTTATTTTCATTTATTCTTTCTTTTATTTAAATTTTTTATTCAACTCAATATCATTATTAATTAGGTAATTGCGAAACTGGAATAGTTTTGCAATTATTACCTTGTTCTTGGATTCTCGAGGGTGAACACCCCCGAATTATAATCAATTTGTTGATAACACGCACCGCGCAAGATGGCGCGGTCAGCCTCGGCTTACTTTTGGCATAGCCAAAAGTGCTGAAGACGCGTCAAAAATCGTGAAAATAAAAGTTTCAGCTGTCACCGACCGCTAATCAACGGAACTTTCATTTTCTTCATAAACAAGAACCTACTTGCGGAACTTGTTTCGCAATATATAATTATTAATATTTAAGAAAATACAAATTTTAGTTTAAAAATTTAAATTTAAATCCGTAACTGCAAAACTTTCTTGTATGATATGTAGAAATATACCAATTGTTAAATTTTTTTTAACAAAATACTTGATTTTTGTATTCCAGTGTGATATTATATAAATATGAAATAATTACATTATTTTATTAGAAGTTTATTGGTATACGAATGGTAAAAGCTGTATAGCTGTAAATAAGGTAAGGTGAGGTATTCTAATAAGTTTATATTCTGTTTATCTTAAAATATTTTTTGTATTTTATTCTTTATAATCGTTTTAGAATATTTATACAATTTTTAGAAATATGTATGATAGAGTTGTTTTGGAAACATATGGGGAGAGTAGTATGGAAATAGAATTAACAGAAAGAAATTTAAGCAGTACAAAAGAAGAATATATATCACCGTTACGTAAAGATGATAAAATAGGATACAGAATTGCGAAAAGAACCTTGGATATAACTTGCTCATTGCTGGCCTTGATTGTATTGTCCCCTGTATTCGCAATTACAGCTTTGGCAATATGGCTGGAAGATGGTGGTAATCCTATATTTGCCCAGACAAGAGTAGGCAAGGACGGAAAATTTTTCAGAATGTATAAATTTCGCTCTATGTGCGTTGATGCCGAAAAGAAATTAAAGGATTTACAGGATAAGAATGAAACTGACGGACCTACTTTTAAAATGACTCATGATCCGAGAGTTACCAAAGTAGGAGCCTTTATAAGAAAAACAAGCATAGACGAGCTTCCGCAGCTTATAAATATATTAAATGGAAGTATGAGTATTGTAGGTCCCAGACCTCCTCTGGGAAATGAAGTTATACAGTACAATGATTATCAGATGCAGCGTTTGTCTGTCAAACCCGGACTGACATGCTTCTGGCAGTGCAGCGGACGAAGCGATATATGCTTTGATGAGTGGATGGATCTTGACATCAAGTACATAAAAGAACACAGTTTCTGGCTTGATATAAAGCTTATAGCAAAAACTATTCCGGCCGTTCTTTTAAACCGCGGAGCTTATTAAAAATTAATTATGTAAAATGTAAAAAGCATTTCGATGTTATATATTGAAATGCTTTTTATTTATTTTAGTTATATTTTTCTTATATTTCCGCAATATCCTTGACAAACCTATCGGGAAATGATATAATGTATAATATATATTTCAGTGGTTTAAATCAATAAAGCGAGCTGATATTATTGGGGAGGTTTACTATGAAATTACAGGAAAAACGCAAACAGCAGGGACTTTCACAAAGTCAGCTGGCAAAAAAATCAGGCGTGAAAATAAGGGTACTGCAAAGTTATGAGCAAGGCAAAGCCAATATCAATACTGCTAAACTAAAAACCTTGCTTCAGCTTGCCCATGCCCTTGATTGTTCTGTATCCGATATTTTAGACGACGAGGTTTTACTCGATATGCTTAAACAAGTTAAGCTTCAATAATTATATGATATTTGAAACGTGTCTTATAAAAAGCGTATTTTTCATATATTTACATAACCATAATCTATTGCAAACCAAAAAACGGCGTTATTTCACTGCTGATAAATGTGAACAACGCCGTTTTATATTTTATTGAATTTCACTTCAAATCATTCAGTATTTTACGCCTTTCCTGCCAGTCGGGCATAAGCTGCGTCATTATACATTTAAACTCATTTCCATGATTCGGATATATAAAGTGACAAAGCTCATGGAGCATTACATAATCAATGCAGGCTATTGGCTTTTTGACCAACTCGCTGTTCATAACAATGACGCCCTTATTGACATGGCAGCTTCCCCACCGCGACTTCATTTTACGCACACGCACAGCAGGATATTTTTCTCCCATACCGCAGACGCTTTTATACATTCTGTCAAGAGACTGCTTCATCAAAGCTCTCGCTTCTCTTTGATAGAAATTATCCAAAAGCTCCCCCGGCGTTGTTTTTCCCGATATGCAGGAAATCATAAGCTCATTATTTTTTCTGACC
>CALXEM010000165.1 GCA_944387335.1 uncultured Clostridia bacterium
AAGCACCTTTGAGGATTTTTCAAGATCATCCCAAAATCCAGGATCTGCTGTCTGTTTTTCAAGCTCTGCAAGCTCGCTTTTAAGCTTTTCCGAGCCTATTGCGTCAGAGAGATCGTCTATCTGAGGTTTTAAATCCTGAAGCTGTAATCTCAGCTCATCTAATTGCAGCATTTTGTCACTTCTCCTATATAATAAATTAAATCGGCAAATAAAAAACGAGCTCATAGCGCTGTTAAATGAGCGTTATAACTCATTTTTATTATAAATCAAAGTATAATCAAAGTAAAGATTTGATTTGTTAAAAAAATATTATTGGTTTTTTTTAAAATATACGCTATACTTAAAGCAAGTATAATTAAGGAAAGGCAGGATTTTATGTCGAAATATACAGGGATTCACTGTCCCGTCTGCAATAAAGTTTTTGAAGATAATGACGATATAGTTGTTTGTCCGGAATGCGGCGCACCTCATCACAGGGAATGTTATCAAAGTGAGGGGCACTGCCATTTTGAAAGTGAACACGCAACAATGAAGAGTTGGAAGCGTCCGGACGAGGAAACTATAAACGGACATGATATTTTAAAATGTCCGAACTGCGGTTGTAAAAATCCACCGGAAAATATCTTCTGCGATATCTGCGGCGCATCCTTGAAAAGAAAATCTGAGCAGGAGCTGCACCGCGAAGCATACAACAACGCTCCGAATATTCCGCCCATCTCCCCTAACCCATACACAACTCCATTTGCAGGTCTTGACCCTGCCGAGGAAATAAGGGGGATTTCTATAAAGGACTGGGCTATGTTCTTCGGGGACAAGGCTTTTTATTTCCTTCCGTGTCTCAAGGCAATGCAGATAAATAAATTCTTTATCAATACAAACTGGGCAGCTTTTCTGACAAGCTTTTTCTATTATTTTTACAGAAAAATGTACCTTGTAGGTGCGATACTGCTTTCAATGTTTGTGATAAGCTATGTGCCTATGGTATATGTTGTTTTCGAATATTTAAAGGACGCCTATGCCGCAAACGGAATGACAGCGCTTATGTCGATTGATGTAAACGCCTTTATGTCCTTTACTCAGGCATATGAAGGACTTTTGACGTTCTCCTCCGCCGCAAGAAATATAGCATTTTTGTCGACAGCTGTACTGTCTGTTTTTGCAAACAAGATATACTTTAAGACAGCAGAAAGTAAAATAAAAGCTTTAAGGGAAAAATATAAAAACGACAGAGATTACTCACAGTCGCTTGCAAAGCACGGCAGAACCAGCACTCTAGCTGTTATATTGGTAGCAGTATGTATAGTAGTTGCTTTTATAGCTTCATCTAACCTCATGGTATTTCTACTGATTAAATAATTCTTACAATTTTTATTTTAAATTGACAAAATATGTTTATACTGATATATTACTTTTTAGTGTATTCATCACGCAGAAATTTCGAGGAGTTGTTTATATGAAGATAAAAAAGGCAGTCATACCTGCCGCAGGACTTGGAACAAGAGTTTTACCTGCTTCAAAGGCAATGCCTAAAGAGATGCTCCCTATTGTTGATAAGCCTGCTATCCAATATATTGTAGAAGAAGCTGTAAAATCAGGAATTGAGGATATCCTCATAATCACAAGCCGCGGAAAGACGACTGTTGAGGATCATTTTGACAGATCCCCTGAGCTTGAAGCCAGACTGTTGGCGTCAAATAAAACCGAGCAGTATGAGGAAATAGTTAAAATATCAAATATGGCAAACATTCAGTATGTACGCCAGAAAGAGACTAAAGGACTCGGACACGCTGTTCTCTGCGCTAAATCCTTTGTAGGAGACGAGCCTTTTGCCGTACTGTACGGAGACGACGTTATAATCGGAGACAATCCGGTATGCAAACAGCTGTGCGACGCTTACGAAAAATTCGGTAAAGGCGTTGTAGGTATAAAAGAAGTACCGGAAGAGCTTGTTATGAAATATTGCTCGCTCGACACAAAGCCTATTTCCGATAATATGTACGCTGTAAGCGACATGATTGAAAAGCCTAAAAAGGAGCAGATAATCTCCAACTTTGCAATTTTGGGAAGATGTGTTCTGCCTGCTTCAATATTTGAAATCCTTGAGCACACAAAACCGGGAGCCGGCGGCGAACTTCAGCTTACAGACGCTATGAGAGAGCTTGCAGTAAAAGAGGGCATGATAGGCGTTGACTTTGACGGCACAAGATACGACATGGGCAATAAGCTCGGTATTTTGCAGGCAATCGTTGAAGTCGGACTCAAACACCCTGAGGTGGCTGACGGTTTCCGTGAGTATCTCAAAAAAATATCTGCTCAGCTGTAAAATTCGTTGACTTTTGTAATATTATGTGCTAGAATAAACTCTGTCGGTCAAAGCACCGATAGGGTTTATTTTTATCCTTGCCCTTTTATGGGGCCTAAAGTCCAAAAGGAGGTGTCAATATGCCAAAAACACAGGCAAACTACGAGACAGTTATGGTTCTCAACACTAAACTCGGTGAGGAGAACATCACAGCTCTGGTAGAGAAGTTCAAAACCTTGATCAGCAATAACGGTACTATCGATTCTGTTGAGGATTGGGGTAAGAGAAGACTCGCTTATCCAATCGAGGATGAGACTGAGGGTTATTACTTCCTCATCAACTTCACTGCTGCACCGGATTTCCCGGCTGAGCTCGATCGTCAGTACAAGATTACAGACGGCATTCTTCGTTCCTTGATCGTTGTTAAGGAATAATTTTTAGGTGGTGCTTTTAGATGCTTAATAAAGCTATTTTAGTCGGCCGTTTAACAGCCGATCCGAAGCTCCGCTACACTCCGTCAAATATTCCGGTTCTTTCTTTTTCAATAGCTATTGACCGCCCTTATTCAAAAGGCGCAGAACGTCAGACAGATTTTATTAACTGTGTGGCTTGGAGATCTACCGCTGAGTTTATCTCACGTTATTTCCACAAAGGTAACGCTATTGCAATAGACGGAAGAATTCAGGTGTCCAGCTATCAGGACAAAAACGGCGATAAAAGGCAGCGAGTTGAAGTACTTGCCGAAAACGTAAGCTTCGTTGAGAGCAAAAGTGCTTCTGCACGTTCTTATGATGGCCAGCCTGCTCCTTCGTTTGAGCCGCCTGTAACACAGGTTCCTGCTGCTCCCGTTTCAAACGGTTATTCCAGCGGTACGGCTAACGATTTTGCGGAAATTGACGATGAAGACGACTTACCGTTCTAATTTAAAGTTTATCAAGGAGGTTTTGAACCATGGAAAGATCTGAAAGACCAGAGAGAAGCAATAACCGTGGCGGCAGCAGAAAAGGCCGTAAAAAGGTTTGTGCTTTTTGCGTAGATAAGGTTGAGCATATCGATTACAAAGATGTTCCAAAGCTCAGAAGATACCTTTCTGAGAGAGCTAAAATAGTTCCTCGCAGAGTTACAGGTACATGCGCTCATCATCAGCGTCAGTTGACAGTTGCTATTAAACGCGCTCGTCACCTTGCTCTTCTGCCTTACATCAGCGACTAATTTGCCGCTATATCGTATTGCAATTAAAACGGACTGGTAAGCCAGTCCGTTTTTTGTTTTATATTTAATTAAAAACTCAATGAATTTTATCGTATCTTCATTCCCATGCCCTTTTGACAAAAGTTTTAATGGGTGATATTCTGACAAAGACTAAATTTTTTACTGCCTTAAATTAAGGCAGTTACTATAATAAAACTTCTGTACAAAAAAGCCGTATCTTAGATAAATGTTAATCTAAAATACGGCTTAATCTTTTTATTTTAATGTTTTTTCTCTTTTGTCAGAGACTTTATCTCATTGTATATACGCTCATTTGCATCTATTATTGCGGTAGCAGATGCGTTTTTTGCAATCTCCTTTATTTTTTGAGGATTGTTTAAGAGATCATCAATCGCCTGACAGAGCTTTTGAGGCGTTAAATCCTTTTCCTCAAGCAGATATGCGGCACCCTTATCTACAAGCACCTTTGCATTGTGGTACTGGTGATTTGCCGCCACATTAGGCGACGGTATAAGTATCGACGCCTTGCCTGCCGCCTGTATTTCGCACAGCGTAAGTGCGCCTGAACGCGTTACCAAAAGGTCTGCGGCTGCCATACATCTTGACATATCGTCTATATACTCTCTGATTATTATATTAGGATATTTAGACGCGTCAAAATTTCTGCTCTTTAAAAGATTGTCGAAATATTCTTTATCTATCGAACCGGTAGCATGTATGTGTACGACATCTTTTCTGTCCTTGTTGTTAAGTATAACCTCGGCCATGGCCTCGTTTATTCTGCGCGCACCGTTACTGCCTCCAAAGGAGAG
>CALXEM010000166.1 GCA_944387335.1 uncultured Clostridia bacterium
TAAAAACTCATAATTTAAAACCTTAAGCAATCAATAAAGGAGGTTTATTGAAATGGCTAAAGAACTTGAACTTAAATATGGCTGTAACCCTAATCAGAAGCCGTCAAGAATATTCATGAAAGAGGGAGAACTTCCGATAGAGGTATTAAACGGCAAACCGGGATACATTAACTTTCTCGATGCGTTTAACAGCTGGCAGCTTGTAAAAGAGCTTAAAGAGGCTCTCGGACTTCCTGCTGCTGCATCATTTAAACATGTAAGCCCTGCAGGAGCTGCTGTCGGTCTTCCTCTGAGCGATACACTTAAGAAAATCTACTTTGTAGACGACCTTAAAGTTGAGCTTTCTCCTATCGCCTGCGCTTATGCAAGAGCAAGAGGCGCAGACAGAATGAGCTCTTACGGCGACTGGATAGCTCTGTCTGACGAGTGTGACGAGGCAACAGCTACTCTTATCGCAAGAGAAGTATCCGACGGTATCATTGCTCCGTCCTACACAGAAAAAGCACTCGAAATACTCAAGGGCAAGAGAAAGGGCAGCTACAATATAGTTAAAATTGACCCTAACTATAAACCTGCTCCAATAGAGCACAAGGACGTTTTCGGCATTACATTTGAGCAGGGACGCAACGAGTTTAAAATAAACGAGGCACTTCTTGAAAACATAGTTACAGACAATAAAAATATGCCTGAATCTGCTAAAAGAGACCTTATAATTTCTCTTATAACTTTAAAATACACACAGTCCAACTCAGTATGCTATGCTAAGGATGGACAGGCTATCGGTATCGGAGCAGGTCAGCAGTCAAGAGTTCACTGCACACGTCTTGCAGGAAACAAAGCTGATAACTGGTATCTGCGCCAGCATCCAAAGGTCTTGGGTCTTAAATTCGTTAAAAATATCCGCCGTGCAGACAGAGACAACACAATCGACAACTACATCTCTGACGATTATATGGACGTTTTGGCTGACGGTATCTGGGAGAATTTCTTTGAGGAAAAACCTGAGGTTCTCACACGTGAGGAGAGAGCTGAATGGCTTAAAACAATGAAAGGCGTTGCTCTCGGTTCCGACGCGTTCTTCCCATTCGGTGACAACATAGAGCGTGCACACCGCAGCGGAGTTGAGTTTATAGCTCAGCCGGGCGGTTCTATCCGTGATGATCATGTTATCATGACATGCAACAAGTACAACATGTCCATGGCATTTACAGGCATGCGTCTGTTCCATCACTAAAATATGATTTTAAAGGATATGCTGCAAAATTATCTTTGCAGCATACCTTTTGCTTTAATTTGATTTGAAAGGAAAACGTTTATGAAGATTCTTGTTATAGGAAACGGCGGACGTGAACACACAATAATCAAAAAATTAAAAGAAAACAAGGATATTACAGAAATACTCTGTTGCAGCGGAAACGGCGGTATAAGCCGTGATGCAACATGCTTTCCGATAAAGCCTACCGACATAGAGGGTGTATGCGAACTCGCAAAGGCTCAGAACGTTGATTTTGCGGTTGTAGCACCTGATGACCCGCTCGTTTTGGGTATGGTTGACTCTCTCCATAAAGAGGGTATACCGTGCTTCGGCCCTAGCGCAAATGCGGCTATAATTGAGGGAAGTAAAGTATTTTCTAAAAATCTTATGAAAAAATACAATATCCCGACCGCTAAATATGAGGTATTTACAGAGCCTGAAAAAGCTATTGAATATATCGAGAAAAACAATGAGTTTCCTATCGTTATTAAAGCTGACGGTCTCGCTTTGGGTAAAGGCGTTATAATCGCCGAGGACCTCAAGAGTGCAAAGGACGCTGTATCTTCAATGATGGAGGACCACATTTTCGGAAAGAGCGGAAGCACTGTTGTTGTTGAGGAGTTTTTAACAGGTCCAGAGGTGTCTGTGCTTGCATTTACAGACTCTAAAACTGTAAAGCCTATGATAAGCTCCATGGACCACAAACGTGCTCTTGACAACGACAAGGGCCTTAACACAGGCGGTATGGGTACGGTTGCACCAAACCCATATTATACAAGTGACATAGCAGATGAGTGCATGAAAAAAATATTTATGCCTACAATAGAGGCTATGAACAAAGAGGGCAGACCTTTTAAAGGCTGTCTGTACTTCGGACTCATGCTCACACCAAAGGGTCCATACGTTATAGAGTATAACTGCCGTTTCGGCGATCCTGAAACACAGGTAGTTCTCCAAATGCTTGACAGCGATCTGTTTGAGATTATGAAAGCTGTTGAGGAAGAGCGCCTTGCTGAGTGTGATATAAAATGGCATGACGGCGCTGCTGCATGTGTTGTACTTGCAAGCGGCGGCTATCCTCAGAAATATCAGACAGGATATAAAATTGAGGGATTAGACGCAAACGGACAGGCAGACGGTGTATGTGTATATCACGCCGGAACATCGTATAAGGACGAAGAGTTCTTCACTGCCGGAGGACGCGTTATGGGTGTTACAGCTCGTGGCGAAAATCTTGAAAGCGCACTTAAAAAAGCTTATTCTGCTGCCGAAAAAATCACCTTTGAGAACGTGCATATGCGCCGCGATATAGGCAAAAGAGCACTTGAGGCATTGAAGTAATTTTTGAATTATAAATATTTTTTGTACAAAAATACTTGACAAGTCCATGTGTTATTTGGTATTCTACAAACATACTTTTAAATATTAAAACGCAGTGACAGGGAGTAGTAGTTGTTTCGTTTCTTTTCAGAGAGCCGTTGTTTGCTGAAAAACGGTAAGAGCGCAACGATGAACTGGCCCTTGAGCGGTCGGCTGAATTAACAGTAGGCTCGAACGGATTTTCCACCGATAAAAGGAAACGGTGTTACGTATGACTTTTTCTTACCGACGCCGATAAAGCGGACGAATTTTTCGTCAACAGAAGTGGTACCGCGGGACTTTTGCTCTCGTCTTCTCTTACATTGGAGAAGGCGGGAGCTTTTTAATTTCACCGACATTTTGAGATTGGAGGAATTTTTGTCAATGGAACCTTTAATGAATATTACAGTTGGAAAACTGCTCGAAGAAGTAGCTTTAAAGTATCCTAATGACGAAGCTGTCAAATATATTGACAGAGATTACAGACGTACTTGGAAAGAATTTAACGATGAATGTGAGCGCGTTGCCAGAGGCCTTATGGCTATGGGCATAAAAAAGGGAGACCATGTGGCAATTTGGGCTACAAACGTACCTGAGTGGCTTATAACTCTTTTTGCAACAGCTAAAATCGGAGCTGTACTCGTAACAGTTAATACAAACTACAAAGTATTTGAGCTTGAGTATCTGCTCAGACAATCTGATTCAAAAGTGCTTGTAATGATAGACGGCTTTAAAGATGCCGACTATGTCAATATAGTCAATGAGCTCTGTCCTACTCTGGCAGAATCTAAAATAGGCGAATACTCAAATCCAATGCTTCCGTTTTTAAAATATGTTGTATATGCCGGCAAAAAAGAAACACCTGCAGGTATGATGAGTTTTAAAGATGTTGAAAATATGTACGATCAAACTCCGTATGAGGAATTTAAAGCTGTATATGACAGCTGTGACGTACATGATGTTATAAATATGCAGTACACCTCCGGAACAACAGGCTTCCCGAAAGGCGTTATGCTCACACATTATAACATTGTCAACAACGGTAAAAGTATCGGCGACTGCATGAAATTTACACACGCAGACAAGCTGTGCATACCAGTTCCGTTTTTCCACTGCTTCGGACTTGTTCTTGCTGTTATGGCAGCACTTACACACTCCACAAGTATGGTACCTATCGAATATTACAGACCTACCGAGGTTATGCGTGCTGTACAGGATGAGCAGTGCACCGCAGTTCACGGTGTTCCGACAATGTTTATCGCTATGCTTGAGCATCCTGATTTCAAAAAATATAAATTCCCGAAGCTCAGAACAGGCATTATGGCAGGCTCACCTTGTCCTATAAAAGTTATGCAGCAGGTAGTTGATGAAATGGGTATGAAAGAGATCACCATTTCATACGGTCAGACAGAGGCATCTCCGGTTTGTACAATGACAACAACTGACGACAGCATAGAGGTAAGAGTTTCCACAGTAGGACGAGTTATGCCATATGTTGAAGCTAAAATTGTAGACCCTGAAACAGGCGAGGAATTAGGCCCGAATGTACCTGGAGAATTTTGTGCAAGAGGCTACAATGTTATGAAGGGCTACTATAAAATGGAGGAAGCTACATCTCAGGCAATAGATAAAGATGGCTGGCTTCACACAGGGGATCTTGCAACTGTCGACGAAAAAGGGTATTATAAGATTACTGGGCGCATTAAAGATATGATTATCCGTGGAGGAGAAAATATCTATCCTAAAGAGATTGAAGAATTTTTATATACCAATCCTAAGATAAGCGATGTGCAGGTAATCGGAGTTCCAAGCCAACAGTACGGCGAGGAGATAGCTGCATGTATCATTCTTAAAGAAAACGAAACTATGACAGAGGACGAAGTCCGCGAGGCTGTAAAATCACATATGGCAAGACATAAGGTGCCTAAATATGTTGCATTTATGGACGCTTTCCCAATGACAGCAAGCGGAAAAATTCAGAAATTTAAACTTCGCGAATGGGCCATAGATGAGTTTAACCTTGGAGATGCTGCTCAGATCGAAACGGCATAATATATAAGCCGATTTTATCAGGAGCGTGAAGACAAATGGCAGAAAGCCCAAATAAATATTGTTTTAATTGTATGAATCAAATGAATTCCAATGAAGATGTTTGCCCTAATTGCGGCAGCACTGATTGTGATAACTCAAAGTATCCCTTTGCACTTAAAACAGGTACTATTTTAAACGATAAATATATCATAGGCAAAGTTGTAGCTATCGACGGTGAGGGAATAAAATATATAGCCGCAGATATAACTACATCTGAGAAATTATATGTAAAGGAATATTTCCCGTCAGAATTTGCGCAAAGAGAAAACGACAGTAATGTCGTCACAGTGAGTGCTGAAAAGCAGGCGCAGTATAAGGCGTTGATGTATGAATTTGCTGATTTAGGCAAAGCACTTAAATCTCTGAGTAACAATCACGGAATTTTACCTGTTAAAGATGTATTTTCCGAAAATAACACAGCATATACCGTTACAGAGAAAAGAAAAACATTATCTTATGCTAAATTCTTGGAAAAATGCGGAGGTTCTCTTGACTGGGAGCAGGCAAAGAGCCTGTTTATGCCTTTATTCGGTACACTTACCAACATACACAAGCAGGGAATACTGCACTGCGGAATTTCACCACAGACAGTTGTTGTACAGAGCGACGGAACACTTCTTTTGACTGATTTTGAAATACCGTCTGCACGTACTGCAAAGAGCGAACTCAAAGCAATGTTATATTCGGGTTATTCTGCTCCGGAACAATATAACCCCAGCGACTGGCAGGGCACATGGACTGATGTCTATGCGATGGGAGCTATGCTCTATACTACATTGAGCGGTATAGTATTACCGGATGCAGCTGTTCGTAAATTTGAGGACACTGTTCTGCCTCTTTCAAAATGCTGTGACAATGTATCTGAAATTGTTGCAAAAACAATTATGAGCGCCATAGAGGTATCTGTTCAAAACCGTTTACAGAGCATGAACGAGTTTAGCTGTAGACTTATAGATAACGGAAACAATACTTCTGTATATACAGCCGAAAAGGGTGATCACAGTAATGAGGATTTACAGGGCTCAAGCACTATAATGTTTACAAAACAAACTCCTCAAAACGACGATGAAGCACAATCAGATACAGTAGAACCTGAAAATACTCCAACAGACAATACTGATATAACTGACGATAAAAAGAAGAATAAGAATTACATTATTTTAGCAGCCGCTATATCAGGAATATTACTGCTGCTTATCGTTATAATTATGCTCATCACATTCTCAGGCGGTTCAAATGACAACAGCAGCAGTTCGTCTATATCATCAAGCAGTTCACAATCCAGCAGCTCTATTGAAATGGACAATACTGTTCCTAGCTTTATCGGACGTTATGCCGACGATGTAAAAGACAATTCCGCATATACTGACAGATTTGATTTTACAATAAAGGAAGAGTATAACGACGAGTATCCAGAAGGGGTAATCTTTAAACAGTCACCGGACGAGGGTACAGAGGTTACTGAAAAAACTACTATTACACTCTATGTCAGCAAAGGTCCGGAGGAATCTTCATCAGAGGAGTCTTCATCGGAAGAGGAAAAAATAGTTGTTCCAAACTTCATAGGCAGAGATATAAATGATGTTGAAAACAATCAGTCATATCTACAATACTTCATCTTCTCTGTAAAATATGAAAATAAAGATGATATAGCAGCTGGTCAGATTTATGACCAAACTCCTTCTGAAGGAGAAAACGTAACAGGTAAAACAACAGTTACGCTCTACGTCAGCAAAGGTCCTCGTATGGAAATTATGCCTGATGTAGTAAATACACAGCAAAATTATGCAGAAAAAACACTTACAGACCTCAATATTAAATATACAATAGAATATGTGGAAGACGACTCAGTAGTAGTGGGAAATGTAGTAAAGGCAAGTAAATTATACGGAGAAACAGTTTACTTGGATAGAGATACTATAATTCTGTACGTAAATAAAGGCTCTTCAAGCTCAACAAGCAGTGAGGAGGAAAATACAGATACACCATCTGATACAACTCCGGAAACTGATACCAGCTCTGAAACTGAAGGAGCATAAATACACCGCAAAGAATTTTACCCACTTGTGAGTCGCACAGCCTCAAATTCATGTTTTTAAATCATGAATTCGCAGAAAGGATGGTAATTTTTATGAAACTTGCATTTTCAACACTCGGATGTCCGGGATGGTCTTGGGAAGAAGTATATGCCACTGCAAAGGATCTCGGACTTAACGGAATAGAGATAAGAGGCTTGGCAGACAAAATAAACGCCGTGGAAGCAAAGGTATTTTCTGATGAAAATATTGACGCAACTATCCAG
>CALXEM010000167.1 GCA_944387335.1 uncultured Clostridia bacterium
TTAATGATTTCAAAGGTTTGCACAAAGTTGTCGTCCTGCACATCTCGTGTGGTCAGATTACTATCGTCAAATATTATGTTTACTATTACGGCGTTTTTATCAGTAGCACTCTTTATCATCTCTACTTCTACTGTGTCAGCGCTGAACTCAGACTGCAAAGTTTCGGCAATGCTGTTTTGCAGACGGGTGTCATCAGAGGTGAGAGCATTTGCCTCAGGCTTTTCTGACGAGCATGCCGCACAGAATAAAATAATCAGCGCCGAAAATATAACTGCCGAAATTTTTAACTTGTTTTTATTTTTTATAAATAAATTCCTCATAGATTACCGCCCTTTCTTAATATATATATTTAAATCGGAATTCCTTTTTACATATACTAAGTGCAGAATAATTTAAAAAATACTGCATTATTAAAAAATATTTTTTCTGAGGTGGGAAAATTGAACGACAGACACTTTAAAGCTTTGATAGCTGTTATTTTACTTTGCCTTGCGGTGGCGTGTGTTGGGCTTATTATGAATATTCTTAAATTTGATATGCCGACAATTAAACAGGTTTACGGTATGTGTTTTGCTTTAATAAAATTATAATTTATGATAAAATAGTCTCAAATAACATAAAAAACGACAGATATTTTTGTTTTGAAATATGGCAGAGTGAAGGGAAGTGAAAAAAGGCTTTGAAAATACTTGAAATAAATGCTGTCAGCTTTGCAGATTACGGACAGCCTTATAACGACTTATCACACCGTGAGACGGTGAACATAAATATTACGGACAAGGATGTGCATGAGTGGAAATCGGTTACGCTCAACCCAACGTCCAGCCGTTCCAATGAAATTCGCTCGTTTAAATGCAAGGTGTACATGGAGCCTCTGGATGGTGTCGGCGTACTATTTGTAAGCTGTGATAAGCACAACTTCAAAATGTTTTTGCTTGATAAACCTATATCTCTCAAAAGCGGTATATGGTTCTGCGTTTTGCCGTATCAGTGCGACTTCACATACAGGCTGTACTCACATCATACCGAGTCACAAAAGGAATTTATCGACGAGTTTTTGACAGTACAGGGTATTTACCCGAGCATACACATCGACAGGATATACACAGTTTTGTATCAGGAGCATACAGGTACTTTCAGGTTTAAGGGAGAGCGTCACCCGTATTGGGAGCTTACCTATGTGGACAGCGGCTCTATGATGTGTACCGTGGAGGGCAGAGACTTTGAGCTTAAACAGGGTGATATGCTTTTGTTTGCGCCGAACCAGTTTCACTCTCAGCGCGCCGCCAACAAAAACCCGTTTTCGTTCTTCACTGTGTCATTTGATATAAATTTAAGCGACCCTGATATACTGTGCTCAAGGGTAATATCGTCTGACAACAATATGCACAAGCTCATTAAGCTTATACTGTCAGAATACACCATGGATATGCTCTATGCACAGGAGGTAATGGTGGCGGCCTTGACACAGCTTGTAGTAACAGCTATAAGGGCAACACAGGACAGCAAGCGCACAGCTCAGGGCATACCTTCCACAATTACAACTAAAATAAAGAATACAGTAGTGTCAAACTGCCTGCGCATAATAGATGAAAATATAGCATATAAGCTGACGCTAGATGTGCTCTCTAAACGGCTTTGCGTGAGTAAATCGCACCTTTCAAAGCTGTTTAAAGAGGAAGTTGGTATAGGTGTGTCTGACTATATACGCGATAGGCGGCTGGAGCAGGCAAAGCACCTCATACAGGTCGGAAACTACACCATAACACAGGTGTCGGACATGCTGGGCTACTGCTCGGTGTGCTATTTTTCCACC
The DNA here is from genome assembly GCA_944387335.1 of uncultured Clostridia bacterium. Classification (GTDB taxonomy): domain Bacteria; phylum Bacillota; class Clostridia; order Oscillospirales; family Ruminococcaceae; genus CALXEM01. Next base: position 1,817 of record CALXEM010000167.1, read on the forward strand.
GAATTCAGAAAAAAATATAACCTCACACCGAGCGAATACAGTAAGTCCATAACCATATAAAGGGGTGGAGGGAGTATGAAAAGGTATATTACAGGTCTATGCTCTGCTGCGGCGGTTTTGCTGTCGTATTGGCTGGTTGTAAATCCGCTTTTTTTCCTTCATGGAATGAGAGATATTCCGTTTTATCTCATGGCTTTGAGCGTTATAGCTGTCATGATAAATATAATCTTTAAAGGTAAAAGTACACTGTCGGTTTCGATACCTACAGGCTATATAACAGGATTTATCTGCTCATACATGTTTCATTCCGAGTGGACACACCAACGGCACATCAATGAGCAATATGTGGCTTATATGGATTATCATATATTTATGTGTTGTTGTGTTTGGGATTTTATTTGACTTTATATACTCAAAAGTGAAAAGGGCATAGCAGAAAAAAGCCGCTGTGTACAGCTTCTAAACTGTATACAGCGGCTTTAAAGTTATGTACTGTGATTTTCTTATATATCCAAAAACGGCAGATAATCCGAAATAACGCCGAGTAAAATAAGGACAACTATCATTCCGACAGTCATAATAAGAACTTTTTTTACAGACGGCTTTTGTCTGTTTGGCGTTGGCATATTAAAAAGCTCCTTTTAGGTTATTTTATTCTGCCGACACTGCGGTAAAGATGCTCAAGACCGTCTATCGGAGTGCGTCCGACAATAAGCTTTTCTCCGTCGGTGTAGCCTTCCTCACGTCCGGTCAGCTCTTTTATGAGTATTGAGCGCAGATAAGCTACTCTGTCCTTATACTGAGCGTCGTTTATTGCGTTGTGCATTTCCTGCGGGTCCTTTGCAAGGTCAAAGTAATACTCATCGCCTGTCTGAGTTTCCCAGATGTATTTATCAGTCTTTGTAACTATAAACTGATTTGATACAATACCCAAGCTGTGTTCACCGTGCAGATATTCTCTGACTTCGCTTTCTGTTTTCATAGTGTCGCACAGGCTTGTTCCGTCAACAGTGTCAGGTATAGCTGCGCCTGCAAAGTCAAGTATAGTCGGCATAATGTCACGCAGCTCAGCAACCTCATGGTTTATGCGTGAACATCTTTGAATGAGCTTGTCAGGTCCCGATACAATGAGCGGGATATGAGCACTTGCCTCGTTTGCACGTGCCTTGCGGTAGGTGTGGTGGTCACCGAGCATTTCTCCGTGGTCAGATGTGAATATGAATATCGTATTGTCGAGCACGCCTTCATCTGAAAGGGCATTCATAAGTCTGCCAATCTGATGGTCAACATGTGTAATGCACGCATAATATCCTATCTGTGCCTGTCTTGCAAGCTCAGGGTCGGCAATTCCGAAAAGTGAATCTACAATTCTTCCCTCTCTCTGGCAGCGCTCAGCGTCTGCCCAGTCGCCTATATGCGGAGGAGTCAGCTCCATGTCCTTATACATATCGAAGAAGCACTGCGGAGCGTCAAACGGTGGATGAGGTCTTACAAAAGATGTGAACAGGAAGAACGGTTTGTCGCGGTCGCGGCGTCTTAAAAAGTCAATCGAGCGGGATACTACCCAGTTTGTCGGGTGAGTTTCCTCCTCGTATGGCCATGGTCTTGCAACCCATGAATTGCAGTTTATTCCTGTATCGGCTATATCATAGTCGATACCTTTTTCATTTTTAAGCCAGTGGAAATAGTCGTCAGCTATTTTCTGGTTTTCATAGTACGGAATATCAGGACGGCGGTAATAGCCCAAAGCTCCGTCGTGAAGCTCAATGCTGTCAAATCCCATAAGATTTCTCAGCGGGTGAACATGCATTTTTCCCACACACTGTGTGTAATATCCTGCTTTTTTGAGCTCACCTGCAAGTGTGTGCTCGTAGTTAAAGCGGACTCCGTCCTCATAGCCCACACGTCCGTGGCTTGTCTGGCTCATTCCCGTGTGCAGAGCCGCTCTTGCAGGAATACAGCTCGGGCAGGAGGAGTATGCTCTGTCGAACAGTACGCCCTTTGCGGCAAGTGTGTCAAGATGAGGTGTTTTTACATCAGGATGCCCTGCTATACCCATGCAGTCGCCGCGCATTTGGTCTGTCATGATAAGTACGATGTTAGGTTTGTTCAATTTGAAAGCCTCCTAAAACGAACAAAATATTATAATATGTTTATAGAATATCAGTATAAAACTTAAATTACAAGGTTTATATTATAAATTTTCCATATAAAAAGTAAATACATTAAAGCATGTCCTAAAATAAATTTAATTGTGAAAAAAATACAAAAGCTATTGAAAAAATGACGGCCGTTGTGATACCATTATTACAATAAATACCTGTTTATAAATCCGATTATACTAAATTGAAAACGGTCTATATTATGGAGCATAATTATTCAGTAATCAGTAATCGGAATTTAAAAGTGAGAAGGGAAGTAAACACGATGAAGAAAAAACAAATCGTCTTTATTATGACGGATACAACAAGAGCGGATATGCTCGGCTGTTACGGAAATAAAGGCATGATAACACCTAATCTCGATAAGCTTGCGGAGAACGGAATAAAATTCAACAAAGCTTACACATGTCAGCCTGTATGCGGACCTGCACGTTCTGCAATCTTTACAGGAACATATCCGCATTCAAACGGTATGTTTACAAACAGCATTGCCATGGGAGACAATGTAAAAACTATCGGTCAGCGCCTGACGGACAACGGAATCCATGCGGCGTATATCGGTAAATATCACCTCGACGGAGGCGATTATTTCGGTTTGGGAATCTGCCCTGAGGGTTGGGACCCTGATTACTGGTATGATATGCGCTGTTATCTTGAAGAGCTTACAGAGGAGGAGCGCGTAAAATCACGTATACCTGCAACAAACGAAGAGGGTATAGACGAGAGCTTTACATTTGCAAACCGCTGTACAAAACGTGCAGTTGATTTCCTTGACAAGCACAGCGACGAGGACTTTATGCTTGTAGTTTCATACGATGAACCGCATGACCCTTGCCTGTGTCCTGAGCCATATGCTTCGATGTACAAGGACTACGAGTTCCCGCGTTATCCTAATGTATACGACACTCTGGAGGATAAGCCTGAGCACCAGAAGGTGTGGGCGGGAGACAATGTATATGCCGACAGAGATAAGGTGAAGATAGGCGACCCGTACTATTTCGGATGTAACTCCTTTGTTGACTATGAGATAGGAAAGGTTATAGATGCTGCAAGAAAAGCTGTACCTGACGCTATGATAATCTTTACATCCGACCACGGTGACTCAATGCAGTCACACTGCATTACAAACAAAGGTCCTGTAATGTATGATGAGGTTGCAAGAATACCGCTTATCATATCGGGATTTGATAAGGGTGTTGAGTACAACGAGCCTGTATCGCACATCAACCTTGTCCCAATGATGATGGAGTATATGGGACTGCCTGTGCCTAAGCTTATGGAGGGCAAGAGCCTTCTGCCGGCGCTGAAAGATACTTCGGTGAGAGTAAACGACTATGTATTCACCGAGTTCGGAAGATATGAGATAGACCACGACGGCTTCGGCGGACTTCAGCTTATGAGAGGCGTTACCGACGGAAGATATAAGCTTGTTGTAAATCTCCTCAGTTCGGATGAGCTTTATGATATGCTCAGCGACCCGTATGAGATGAAGAACCTCATTAACAGTCCTGCTCACGAAAAGGAAAGAAACCGTCTGCACGATGCGCTGTTAAACTGGATGAACGATACAAGAGACCCGTTCAGAGGCTATTACTGGGAGCGCCGTCCGTGGAGAAAGGACGCAAGAGAGGCTACGTGGAATTACACAAGATACACACGTCAGCGCGAAAACGAGGAATACGAGCCAAGACAGCTCGACTATGCAACAGGCCTTGAAATGGTTGAGGCTGTCCGCAAAAAGGAGCACATAGACGAGCGCGATAAAGATAAAGACTGCAAAAACGAAAAGTAATCCGATTGATTTTATATCCGATAATACCGAAAATCCAAATTATAACTAATCTATTTTGAAAAGGAGAGCTGGTATTGTGGAAAGTAAAAAGATAAACGAACATACGCTGATGTATAAAGCTCCCGCAAATGAGTGGGAGGAAGCGCTCATGCTGGGAAACGGCAGAATAGGCGCAATGGTCTTTTCAAAGACTGACTGCGAAAAAATATCCTTAAACGAGGATACACTGTGGTCGGGCTTTCCAAGGGATACATTAGCCGTAAAAGACAGTTCGTGCTTTGAAAAGGCAAGAGAGCTTGCGGCAGCAGGCGAGCTCTTAGAGGCACAGGAGTTTATAGAGCAGAATATGACAGGCCGCTGGGTGGACGCATATATGCCGCTCGGGGATTTGCTCATAGATTTCGGTAGAAATGAAAAATGCGAAAACTATAAGAGAACACTCTCATTAAGGGACTCAATGTCTGTTACTGAATATTCAGTCGGCTCAAACACTTTTAAACAAGAGGTGTTTGTGTCATATCCTGACGACGTAATGGCTGTAAGGATAGCATCTTCAGGTAAAAAGGCGGTTAGCTTTACCTTAAAGTTTGACTCTCAGCTAAAATCCGAAAGCTTTTGCGAGGACGGATTTTTAAAGCTTTTGGGTGAGTGTCCGGCTGAGAGCATGCCGCCGTATGTTGATACGGATAACCCGATTGTTTACTGCGATGACGACGAACATCGTGGAGTGCAGTTTATGGCTGCGGCGTATGTCAGAACAGACGGCGGAGAAGTAGTTTTTTCTGACAATTCAGTAAAGGTAAGCGGCGCTGACAAAGCTGAGATAATCTTTAGTGTAAAGACAAGCTTTAACGGTTTTGATAAACACCCTTACTTGCAGGGAAAAGAGTATAAAAACGCATGTGTTGACACAATCAATAAAGAGTGCAAAAAGAGCTTTGATGAATTAAAAGAAGCTCACATAAAAGATGTAAGAG
>CALXEM010000168.1 GCA_944387335.1 uncultured Clostridia bacterium
GAAAACCGCCCCGGCATTCAGCCGGAGCGGTTCTAAAAAAGGGCGCACTACCCCCTTGTATTTTGAGGGCTTGAAATTAACCCATTTGGGGCTTTCGTCAATCTATCTATATAACTGTCGGAAACTTATACACTTCCGACAACGGGAAAAAAGAGTGGTAAACGCAAAAAGCGGAGTTTCCAGCCTGAAAAATCAGGTGAAAACTCCGCTTAGCTTTGCAGATATCTCTGAAAACGGGGATGACAGTAATGGGACACCAATCCTTTTTTGAAACGGAAAAAAGCCCGCAAACCCGCATGAATACTGACAAAAATGGGGTAGACATCTAAAGTGTCTACCCCAGATGGCTGTTCCGAACCATTTAGATGCCAAACATTTACCACATTCCAAGATTATCTTTATGCGTTGAAAAAAGCGAAATATTTTTATTCTCGAATAACTCTTTTGCATTTTTTATAAAATCATCGCAGGTTAAATCTCTGTCTCTGATAATTGTTTCAGGACAGGAAAAATCTATTTCGTAAAGCCACGCGCCGTTATATCCAATATTTTTAAAGGCATTTAAAATAGCCTGCCAATCCAACTTGCCTTCCCCGGGAAGCCAATGCCTTTCATTGATAAAATCATAATCTGAAATATGGGTTGTAATAATTTTGTCCCCTATTTTATGTATAAAATCAACCGGATTTTCATTCAGCAAGTGATTTGTATCAAAGCAAACCTTCAAATTTTCATGTACACTAATAAGTTCTGTAATTTCATCAGAATTTTTTCCAAGGCAAGATCGGGGTAAGTCTTCAACTGCAATGACCGCAGTATTCCTTTGTGCAATTTCTGCAAGAACTGCGAGACTCTCTTTTGCATACTTCATCCGTGCAGAGCGTTCTTCATCCGATATCGGTTCACCGCTCGGATGTACGATAAATCTTTTTATACCAATTCTGGAAGCTTTTTTTATTAATTCTTCATAATATTTAATTGTACCTTTGCAAGTATTTGCATTTGAAATATCTATTTCAGAGAACGGTGCAAAAGGTAAATGGAAAGACCATAAGTCTATATTGAATTTTTCTGACCATTTTTTAATAGCTTCATAGTTTATATCAGCATAGTCTTCGCTTTTGAGAGAAATTTCCATTGCTGTTATTTCTGCATCGTGATATTTTTTAAACAAGTCTTCGCACATTGTTTTTCCGCAGGTTGACAAACCGATTTGATACATATTGACACCTTCTAAACAGAATTAATCAAGTTGCTCAAATTATAGCAAAAAAAACACAAACAGTCAAGAAATATTATCAAATCTATGTTGATCGAGATTTTAGTGATAGTGTGTCTTTAAAATCCTGTCGAATGAATAGCGAATAATACAAAACAAAAATCCTGCCGATAAAAATCGACAGGATTTTCGTTTTGGTGGGAGAAGATGGATTCGAACCATCGAAGTCAGTGACAACAGATTTACAGTCTGCCCCCTTTGGCCACTCGGGAATTCTCCCATTATTTGGAGCTGGTGGACGGACTCGAACCCCCGACCTGCTGATTACAAATCAGCTGCTCTACCAACTGAGCTACACCAGCACATTTTGTGCTTACACCATTTAGTCAAGAATGGTCGAGGCGACAGGACTCGAACCTGCGGCATCTTGGTCCCAAACCAAGCACTCTACCAAACTGAGCTACGCCTCGATTTATTTTTTTGTGTTAACCGTGGTGCGAGAATTATTATATCTCACATTAAGCATTATGTCAACACTTTTTTTAAAATTTTTTTATTTTTTTTGAAATAAAAAATAAGCTGTCAAAAAAGCGTGTAAAAATGCGGTTTTGCGGGCACTTTATCTTCGGCAGTTGTTGCTTTTTACCCCCTAAATAGCGTATAATGTTTCTGTTGACTTTTAGAAAATGAGCGAAAATTTTTTAAATCAGTCTTATTATTATTACGGTTGATTTTTTACCGTATATGACTTTTTGGAGGTTTTGTTTTTATGCTTAATTCTGAAAAGAGTATGGAAAAAGTAGTCGCACTGTGCAAAGGCAGAGGTTTTGTATATTCCGGTTCCGAAATTTACGGCGGACTTGCAAACACATGGGACTACGGCCCGCTCGGCGTAGAACTTAAAAATAACGTAAAACGCGCATGGTGGAAAAAGTTTATACAGGAGAGCCCATATAATGTAGGACTCGACAGCGCAATCCTTATGAATCCGCAGGTATGGGTAGCTTCCGGACACGTAGGCGGCTTTTCTGACCCGCTTATGGACTGTAAGGACTGCAAAACACGTCACCGCGCAGACCAGCTTATAGAGAGCCAGACAGGCGTTTCCCCTGAGGGTTGGGAATTTGACAAGATGATGGAGTTTGTAAAGGAAAAAGGTGTTAAGTGCCCTGAGTGCGGAAGCACAAACTTTACTGATATCCGTAAATTCAACCTCATGTTCAAGACATTCCAGGGTATTACAGAGGATGCTAAGAACGAGGTTTATTTAAGACCTGAAACAGCTCAGGGTATATTCGTAAACTTTGCAAATGTGCAGAGAACAACACGTAAAAAGCTTCCTTTCGGTGTAGGACAGATAGGTAAATCCTTCAGAAACGAGATTACTCCTGGTAACTTTACTTTCCGTACAAGAGAGTTTGAGCAGATGGAGCTCGAGTTCTTCTGCAAACCTGACACAGACCTTGAGTGGTTCAAATACTGGAAAGACTTCTGCCACAACTGGCTTTTGAGCCTTGGTATCCGCGACGAGGATTTGCGTCTTCGTGACCACGAGCCTGAGGAGCTTTCCTTCTATTCAAAGGCTACAACAGACGTTGAGTTCCTGTTCCCGTTCGGCTGGGGCGAGCTTTGGGGTATTGCAGACCGTACAAACTACGACCTCGGACAGCACATTGAGCATTCAGGTAAAGCGCTTGACTACTTTGACCCTGAAACAAACGAGAGATATGTTCCTTACGTTGTTGAGCCGTCTTTGGGTGCAGACCGTGTAACACTCGCATTCCTGTGCGAGGCATACGACGAGGAGGTTCTCTCCGAAAAGGATACACGTGTCGTAATGCATTTCCATCCGGCACTTGCACCGTTTAAGGCTTGCGTTCTTCCGCTCTCCAAAAAGCTCTCCGAAAAATCTCAGGAGATATATGCAACTCTCTCAAAGAAATTTATGGTTGACTACGATGATGCAGGTTCTATCGGTAAGCGTTACCGCCGTCAGGACGAGATAGGTACTCCTTTCTGTATCACTGTTGATTTTGAGACAGAGCAGGACGGCTGTGTAACAGTACGTGACAGAGATTCTATGGAGCAGGTAAGAATTCCTGTTGACTCCCTTGTTGACTACATCAGCGAGAAAATTGAGTTCTAATTTAAAGCCGATATAAGTTAATCGGAGCCGCTTTGAAGTTTTCTTTCAGGCGGCTCTTTTATATTTGAAATAAATGAATATAAAGGTATAATAAGTATGGAACGCATATTTCAGTATAATCCGATAAAATAAAGGGGGCGTTTGCCTTGAAGCTTAAATGGACTCATGAAAACACTGTTCGCACGGTTTCAAATGCCATTGTTGTTGTAATAGGCATATTGCTGTATTTTACAATACTCAACTTAGACAAGCTTGCCGATGTTTTAAGACAGGGTATTTCGCTTATTTCTCCGTTTATATGGGGATTTGCGTTTTCGTATATTCTGTCGCGCCCTATGAAATACATAGAGAAAAAATGGTTTTCTTTTCTTGATAAATACAACAATCCTAAATTAAAGCGCGGAATATGCGTTGTCACCGTAATGGCGATAGCACTTTTGATTATAGGTGCGCTCTTTGCTGTGCTTATCCCTCAGCTTATAAAGAGCATACAACAGCTTATTGAAAATATACCGTATTACGCTGTGACGCTCGAAGAACTTGTAAAATCCGCAATGGAAAAGCTTTGGTTCAGCGACGAGGTTATGGACAATTTAATTAAATCGTGGGATAAATATATAAGCGAGGCTGTAACTCTTGTGAGCACATGGGCACCCGCTGTATTCGATTTCTCCAAACGGCTCACTGTAAGTGTTGCGAATGCCATAATCGGTATAGTTATAGCCGTTTATCTGCTGTACAGCAAGGAGAGGTTTTTTGCTCAGCTCAAAAAATTTCTGCACGCTGTACTGCCTGCTCAAAAGGTGGATTCTGCGGTGGAGCTTGCCCATTCCAGCAACAAGGTGTTCAGCGATTTTATAACAGGAAAGCTTATAGATTCGCTTATAATCGGCATACTGTGCTTTATAGGCTGTCAGATACTCAGAATGCCGTATGCACTGCTCATCAGCGTTATTGTAGGAGTTACAAACGTAATTCCGTTTTTCGGTCCGATTATCGGAGCTGTGCCGTGCGGATTTATAGTGCTTATAGTTGACCCTAAAAAAGCGCTGTGGTTTGTGCTGTTCATCATTGCGCTTCAGCAGTTTGACGGAAATATATTAGGACCTAAAATTCTTGGTAATTCAATCGGTATGTCGGCGTTTTGGGTAATGTTCGCCATACTTGTCGGCGGAGGACTTTTCGGATTTATAGGAATGTTTATAGGCGTGCCTACCTTTGCGGTTATATACTCGCTTGTAAGGAATGCGGTGGAGAAATCGCTTAAAAACAAAGGCCTTCCGACAGATACAGAGGACTACGCCTCGGACAACCACAAAATACCGTTTTAATTAAGAGGTGCTTTTGTTGCAGAATGTTTTGCAGATAAGGGAGAAAATAGCTCAGGCAATAAGCTCAGTCGGGATTGAAGAGTGGGGCGTGTGCAGGTACAATGACGTTCTTCCGCTTTTGGAGTGTCGCGCCGCAAAGCGCATACCAAACGGCGCAAAGAGCGTTATAGTCTGCCTTTTTCCATACAGGATGGATAGCTACCCCGAAGAGCTGAATATTTCAAAATATGCCGTCGTAAAGGACTATCACACGGTAACGGCAGAGCTTTTATCGAAAGCGGCGGATATGTTAAAGGATCGTTTTGGCGGCGAGTATGCCGTGTTTGCCGACAATTCTCCGATACGCGAGGTGTTTGCCGCTTATTCTGCGGGACTCGGCGTAATAGGTAAAAACGGACTTTTAATAAACCCTGTTTACGGCTCGTATGTCTTTATAGGGGAAATTGTAACAACTCTGGACATTCAGCCGGATACGCCTTTGCAGAAGTCATGCTTTAATTGCGGTGCGTGTATAAAAAGATGTCCCGGCGGTGCGATAGGTGAAAACGGTGTTGACGTCAGCTTGTGCCTATCGGACATTACGCAGAAAAAGTGTGAGCTGACAGAGCGGGAAGAGGAGCTTATACGCGAAAACGGCATGATTTGGGGCTGTGATGTGTGCAGTGATGTGTGCCCTATGAACAAAAACGCAAAGATAAAGCCGCTTGCTGAATTTTTGCAGGATATTTCGTTTGAGGTTGATTTAAATTTAAGCACAAAACAGCTTAAAGAAAAGGCGTTTGGATTCAGGGGAAAAAAGGTGCTCGAGCGCAATATTGAGCTTTTAAAGAGTGCTGATAAAATTTGATTTGGCATAATCGCGGGAAAATGATATTATAATAAAAGTAAAGTAATTAACTTTACTTTTATTACTAAAGATTTTGCTTGCCGCCCAAAGAACGGGCGTCATTCGGCAAAGCCGAACCGCAAAACTTTGCGTTGTGCGAAACCGTTGGATTTTGCTTGCC
>CALXEM010000169.1 GCA_944387335.1 uncultured Clostridia bacterium
TACAGGACGCTTACCTCGCACTTGTAATGCAGAAGGCAGATGAAGCACCTATAACAACAGTATCTCAGAGCTGGTGCAAATAAAAATTAAATCCTTAAATAAAAAGTAAAAAGCGGCACAGGTTTTAAAAACCTGTGCCGCTTTTCTATTCTTTAGGCGTTACCCTTATAACCGCGGTGTAATCGCCGTAAGCCCAAATAAGTCCTTTATTCGGTACCGAAACCTTAACCGGAGCTTTATATTCTCCTGTTATAACGTCTCTATCGCTTAAATCAATAGTTGCAACAATATCTTCTGCGGTAATATTGTTGAGTATAGCCTCTTCTCCAATTATGGTTACCGTTATACTGTTGGAAACTACCTCAACATCATATTCAGCAGGTGCATTCACAACCGTCAGATTGGACACATAGAACCGTGTATACGACATATCGCTTGTATCAAACTCAACCGAAACAGCCTTTATATTGTCTACATTCAAAAATTCTGATGGCAAGTCAATATCAAAAGTATAGGTCGCTCCTATATTAAGAGTGCTGATATCGACATATCCCACAACTAATTCATTGTAGTTATCGATTTGCGCTTCAGGTCCCGCAACTGTTATGCTGTCTGTTGAAATTGTATATTTGAGATTTTCAGTCGGGAAGCCCGTAGGAACATTTAAGAACTCTATTTTCAGCGGTATTTCCTTTTTCTTTAATACAGGTATCTTTACATCGGCAGTCTGAGAATCAAGCTTCAAATGTTCGTTGCTTATCTCATTTCCCTCTGCGTCAAGGAGAATTATAGGCTGTGATGTAAATGTTTCAGTAGTCAACAGCTCTTTTTCTTCATCAATATTGACAACTGCCTTGCTTACCTGCTCTACATCCTCCTGAGAACCCGATACAGTTACCTCAAGCGGATTTGGAATAGCTGAATTCATTGTATATCCTTCAGGTATAGTAATTCCGGAAACATTTACAGTGACAGGGAATGTCTTTGAAATATATTTTCCGAATTTAACATCAATATATTTAGGAGTTACTCCATCTATTGTAAACTCCTTTGATGAAGATGAGTTTATCTGTGCATTAAGTTCAAGTGAAGCATCTCCCGCGGTAGTTACACCGTTTAAGGAAGCTGTCACAATAATGTCATCAGCCGTGATACTATCTATAACAGCACGCTTTGCGGTTATTTGAACGCTTACTGTTGTTTCACCACCGGAAATTACACTCAGTCCAAGCTGTTTTATACGTTCATCCTGAGTGTTAATAGTAACCGGTATATCACTTATTTCCTTTTGCGTTTCAGGATATAAGCTGTAAACTATTGTCCACCATAAAAGTATCGCAGCAATAATTGACAAAACTTTTACATAGTTTTTGTTATCAAGTATCTTTTTAAAATTTATTTTTTTATATCTTAGTTTCATTTTAATATCCTCCGGAAAACAGATTTTTTCTCTCCGGAGTCATTATTTACCTCCGGTATAAGATGATGCTCCAAAAAGCTGTTTAAAGTTTCCGGATTAAAATTTCTAGTCAAAACGCCGCGCTGTGCTATTGATATTGTACCTGTTTCCTCTGATACAACAAGCACAATAGCATCTGAGTTCTCACTCATACCCAAAGCCGCTCTGTGTCGTGTACCAAGCTGCTTGCTTATGTCATAATTTTCAGATAACGGCAGAAAACATCCAGCAGCATAAAGGCGTCCCATTCTCATTATGACAGCTCCGTCATGCAAAGGCGAATTCGGGAAAAACAGATTTCCTATAATCTCAGCGCTCGGTGTTGCGTTTATTATAGTACCTGTCTTTATAATTTCTCCTAGCTTTGTCTGCTGTTCTATAACGAGCAAAGCACCTATTTTGTTACGGGATAGAATATCAAATCCTTTACATATAGCGTTAATAGCTTCACGCCACGCCTTTTCTTCGTCTTTTTCATCAAGCTGAGACGATGAAAAAACGCTGAGTCCGGAAATTTTCGTACGGCCCATCTGTTCGAGCGCACGTCTTAACTCCGGCTGGAAAACAATAAGCAAAGCGATTACACCGAAGTTCATTACGTTTTCCATAATAAATTTAAGGCTTCTGAGCTCCAAGCCTTTTGCAATAAGATAGCATATAAGTATCAGCAAAAGACCTTTTACAAGCTGTCCCGCTCTTGTTTCCTTTACAAGCTGTGTACCCTTATATATTAAAAATGCAACAATTGCAATATCTATTAAATCTCTTATATTTATATCGGTAATTACGTTTATTATTGATTTCAACCATATTTCCATAAATCAACATCCTTTTTATTCATCTATCTATATATTAACACAAATACACTCCATTTCAATGGTTTATAGCGTCAATTTGTTGTCGTTTTTATGAATATTTTCTAATACATCGCAAAATTGTTTTACTTCATCGGCTGTATTAAAAATTCCGATACTCATTCGGCAAGTTCCTGTCTTTAAAGTACTGTACTTTTTATGTGCACTCGGTGCACAGTGATAGCCTCCTCTTAATGCAAATCCCTCATCGTTTAAATAAGATGTAATTATCTCGCTGTTATATCCCTTTACATTAAATGATAAAACAGGTACATGTGTGTTGATTTGCGGATATGCTGTATAAAGCTCTATGTGATTTAACCTATTTAATCTGTCATAAACATACTGCATAAGCTCTATTTCTTTTTGAGCCAAAGCTTTTCTGTCGCTGTTTAAAAGATATGATATGCCCTCATTAAGTCCAATTATTCCAACTGTATTTACAGTTCCGCTTTCAAGGTGCTCAGGCATATCTTCAGGCTGATTTTTGTCAAGCGACGAAGTTCCGCTTCCGCCCTCGGTTAACGGACGTAAGCTTTTGCCGTTTTTAGCAATCAAAAGACCTGTTCCCGTCGGTCCGTAAAGCCCTTTATGTCCTGCCGTACACAGATAGTCAAGATTCCACTCATCAAATGGTATTTCCTCTATTCCCGCCGTCTGCGCAGCGTCAAGCAAAAATTTTGCCCCGTATCTGTGTGCAGTTTGACAGAGCTGTTTTGCAGGCGTCTTTATTCCGAACACGTTTGAAGCATGAATGCATTCTACAAGAGCAGTGTTTCGGCGTATCCGCCGTCTGCACTCATAGCAGGTTCGCTCATCGTCGCCTTCATATATGGGAAATGTCGAAAACTCTATACCAAATCTCCTGTTTAAAGCATACAGCGGGCGCACCACGGAATTGTGCTCCATATCAGATATGAGTACATGGTCGCCCCGCCTTAAAAATCCCTTTAAAACAGTATTGAGCGCATGTGTGCAGTTCTGCGTAAAGACTATCTTTTCAGGATTTGACACTGAAAAGAGCTTTGCGGCGTTCTGCCTGCACTCATACACTTTCATAGCAGTATTTACAGACATATCATGTCCGCCTCTGCCCGGATTTGCGCCGTATTTGTCAAAAGCCTCTCTGACCGCGTCGGCAACACACCTTGGCTTTGGAAAAGTCGTAGCGGCGTTATCAAAATAAATCATTTATCCGACAGCTCCTCAACGACTTCTAAAACACGAATATTCGCTTTTTTTATAATTTCAACAGCTTCATCACCGTTTTTATTTATCTTAAGACAATATCCACAGCCCCTGTTAGGTATATGGACAAATACTCGCTGAATGAAGCTTCTGATATTGTATTTATCAAGTATTTTCTGAGCTCTGATAGCGTTGGTTATCGAACCGACAGCTATAATTGTAACCTTATCCATCTTCTGTTTCACCCCTTGTTTTTTATACTATTGTATGCCGAAAACAAGCCGCTTGACAAAAGACGGTATTTTTAAAATTAAGTTTTAATTATCCTTTTTAACCAGCAGAGCAACAGCGTGGGCGCTTATTCCCTCAAGTGAGCCTGTAAATCCGAGCTTTTCCTCGGTTGTTGCCTTTACTGAAATTTTATCTTTATCCACACCGCACACCTGAGCAATGCGCTCTCTCATAAGTGGTATGTAGTCCTTTAACTTAGGTTTCTGAGCGATAACGGTGGAATCTATATTCCCTATACAATACCCTTTTTCATCTATTATCCTGCACACTTCTTTTAACAAA
>CALXEM010000170.1 GCA_944387335.1 uncultured Clostridia bacterium
CAGTAAAGTATCCCCCTGAACGCATATTTAAAGCTGCGTATAAGCGAATATACAGATTTATTTTTCATTGTTGAAAACATAGCTCTCATTTCTGCTGAGTCCCAGCCTGTTCATTACATCTTCTTCTTTTTCTCTCATTTTTACAGCCTGAAGTCCGCCCTGCTCGTGGTCATATCCCAAAAGGTGAAGCATTGAGTGAACTGTCAAAAATCCCACCTCGCGCTGGAGGGAGTGTCCGTAAATCTGAGCCTGTTCAACGGCTTTCTGCATTGAGATTACAATATCGCCGAGCATAGCAGCGCCTGTCTCCTCATTTATATCATATACACCGTTTTCACCGAGAGGGAAAGAGAGTACATCAGTCGGCATATCCTTCCCACGGTATTCGTTGTTGAGCTGTCTGATTTGGTCGTTATTTAAAAAGCTTACGCTTATCTCCGCTGAGCCCTTAAAATTCTCCATTTTAAGAACCGCGTTGCAGCAGCGGCGAATAAGCAGTCTCATTCCTGTCGGAATTTTAACGTCCTTTTGTCTGTTTGAAATTGAAACTTTAATTTTTTCCGTGGCCATCTCTTTTTTTGCCCTCCTCATAGTATTTCTCGTACGCCTTGATTATATCCTGTACCAATCTGTGACGCACAACATCTTTTTCATTGAAATATACGATACCTATATCATCTACATTGCGCAGTATTTTTGTAGCTTCAACAAGTCCGGATTTTTTTGAATCCGGCAAGTCTATCTGTGTAATATCTCCCGTTATAACCGCCTTGGAGTTAAATCCCAAACGAGTTAAGAACATCTTCATCTGCTCAGGAGTTGTATTTTGCGCTTCATCTAAAATTATAAACGAGTCGTCAAGTGTTCGTCCTCTCATATATGCAAGAGGAGCTACCTCGATACTTCCCTTTTCAAGGTATCGCTGATAATTTTCCGCACCCATCATGTCAAAAAGCGCGTCATAAAGCGGTCTTAAATACGGGTCAACCTTATTTTGAAGGTCTCCCGGCAGAAATCCGAGCTTTTCGCCCGCCTCAACAGCCGGTCTTGTTAAGATTATTCGGTTGACTTCATGCGCTCTGAAAGCTCTTACAGCCATAGAAACGGCAAGATAGGTTTTACCTGTTCCCGCCGGTCCCACGCCGAAGGTTATGGTATTGTCGCGTATATTGTTCACATATTTTTTCTGTCCGAGCGTTTTTGGTTTAATCGGACGTCCCTTTGAGGTTATACAAATACAGTCATCTGCAAGCGAAGAGATTTGGCTTTCCGTTCCCTCCTCGACCATGCTTATGACATATCTTATTGTCTGATCGTTTATCGGCTCTCCGCGGTTTATAACGGAAATAAGTCCCTCAATAGCCCGTTTGGCTTTGGATACGTTTTCTTCTTCTCCTGCAATTTTAAGCTCGGTTCCCCTGCTGATTATAGACACATTGTATTCTTTTTCTATTGCGTGAATATTTTCATCAAGATTGCCGAACAGCTCAAGTGCGTGCTCCATTCTCTCAATATCCAATAGGCTTTCGACCATTAACATACCTCCGTACAACCATTTTAATTAAACATCCGCAAAATCGCAGTTCAAGAATAAAACAAAACTGCTCCGAATTTGCCCGTTTTATTATAACATAAGAAAAGAAAAACGAAGTTTTTCATACCCATGTTTCAATGCTCTCTCAGGCGTCAAAATCTTTGATTTTGTCAACGCCGTGAGGTTATTATAACACAAATAGAAAAACGAAATTTTTCATACCCATGTTTCAATGTTCTCAATGCACATTCAAATAAAAGTTTTGCGGTTCGGTAACACCGAATATCGGTCGTATTTTGACCGATAAGCGAAACTTTTATAACATAAACAGAAAACCACAAGGTTTTCATACCCGTGTTTCAATGTTCTCTCAGGCGTCAAAATCTTTGATTTTGTCAACGCCGTGAGGTTATTATAACATAAACAGAAAACCGCAAGGTTTTCATACCCATGTTTCAATGCTCTCAATGCACATTAAAATAAAAGTTTTGCGTTTCGGCAACACCGAGTATCGGTCGTATTTTGACCGATAAGCAAAACTTGAGCAACAAATGATTTCGCATTTGCTGTAACTTTGCTTGTTATTATAACATCAAAAGAGAAAAACAACGTTTTTCGGTTTACGTGTTACAATGTTCTCTCAGGCGTCAAAAATCTTCGATTTTTGTTAACGCCGTGAGGTTATTATAACATAAATAGAAAACCGCAAGGTTTTCATACCCGTGTTTCAATGTTCTCAATGCACATTCAAATAAAAGTTTTGCGGTTCGGTAACACCGAATATCGGTCGTATTTTGACCGATAAGCAAAACTTTAATAACAAGCTTTGCTTGTTATTATAACATAAATAAATTCAAATTGTTATCAATAATATATGAAAAGATAAATTTTATCTAAAAAAGCAAAAATACTGTGAATTTTACACTTTTATTTGTACAGTCTCTATTTATTATTATATATAACTACTGATTTTCTGTCAAAACCTGTCTTTCAACCGCAATATCCTGCTCATATTTGTAATTGGCCTCTATGTAAAACATATTGCCGTTATCCTTTGATGTGCCGGAATTTATTGAACGTGAAATTATCTGCGCTCCGCTTAAAGCTTTTTCCTCAAATTCATTTAACTTTTTCATGGCCTCCTCTTTTGCCTCGTGCTCGGTGAGCGTAACTGTCTTTTCCTCAACGGGAGTAAACGTATATGTAGATATACTGAAATCTATCCCAAACACGCTGTACTGCTTTTCACTGCGCTCAATGTCGTAATTTGCGTTGTCCTTTTTGCCGAAATACAATGGGATTTCTTTTCCGAAAAGCGCTATTGATTTTTTATTTTCGCTCTCACCCGACTGCACGCGCACTGTCTTTTCAAACGGCATCTCAACACGCTTTTTTTCTTTGATTATCGCATAAATTTTAGCTCTGGCGTGCTTAAAGGTAGTTTTG
This sequence comes from uncultured Clostridia bacterium, assembly GCA_944387335.1. Classification (GTDB taxonomy): domain Bacteria; phylum Bacillota; class Clostridia; order Oscillospirales; family Ruminococcaceae; genus CALXEM01. The sequence goes on from CALXEM010000170.1 coordinate 2,981, forward strand.
CCCGCCTTATCCTCCATAATTCCGCTGACTATCAAATCTCCCTTATTTACGCTGTCGCCCTCTTTTACAACCTCCTGACCTGCATATACCTCCATCTTTGAAATCTGTCCCGATTTTCCCGCTACGATGTTGCATACTATATCGTCGTCGGGCAGCATTTGCGGCGCCATCGTCCTCTCCTTTATCTCTATCTCAGCTGTGCTGCCGTCAAGGTTTATGGCTATCCACGAAATTTCATCTACCGCCAAACGCATCTCGTTTTCTATCTTTTCAACGTCTATCGAGCTTCGCAAAACTCCGCTTTTTAAACCATACTGGTTCAATATGTTTAAAACCTTCTGTTTGTCGAGTGTCTCCAGTCCGTTTATCTCAACACGCCATATAAACATGCTCATAATTATTATGCCTAAAACAAATATTACCGCTCCCGCAGCTATGCCCCACCTCTTTCTGTATTTATAGCGCGTAAACGGTACACCGTGTTTTTTTGTGATTTTAAGCTTTACCATTGCCTTTTTTGCCGCTTTGCGCATCTTTTTGTAATCACTTGCTTTAGTACATGCAAACACAGTGTCTCTTACATGCCTTATATCCCAAATGCTCAGCCCCGACTGTGATACTAAATTTAAAAATTTTTCCGCAAACGCTCCCGAAATTTCAAACTCAACATATCCTCTTACATCTCGTATCCAATGTATGAAAACCACTCTGTTTCTCCCCTTTTTGTTAAGCTTTCTTTACTTTATATCACTGCTGCATAAACTCCATGCTGTCTATACGCCCCTTTATCATTATGCTTTTAAAATTCATTGAGGTCATTTTAAGGTCCTCTCCTCTGAACAAAACTGTCCTTTTGCCCACTATTGCCTTTATTCTTGTTTCGTCGTATTCAAGTACCGCTGTGCACTCATCTAAAATTGCCTCGTTGTTTCCCGTTATCTCTATTCTGCCAACCTCCGCAAAAATGCTCTGCGGTATTTCCAGCATTTTTGACACTCTGTTTTTTAACGGAAGCTTCTCTTTATCTTTTTGTGAGTTGTCACTCGGTTTATAATTTCTGTTTCTGTATTTGGATTTATCTTTCAAAGTGCTCTGCCGCCCTTTCATGTTTATTTTTGTAATGTTGTAATGCTATATAATATGAAAAACAAAAGCCGATATATGTTTTTTGTTATTGACTTTTAAGTGTAATGGGACTATTATATATCCGTAAAGCAAATGTGCATATGCACAATATTTTACGAGATACTGATTTTAAAGCACAGTGAAAGGAATGGTCTTAATGCCGCGCAGCAAAAAATGCAGAAAGATATGCTTTTTGCCGGACAACCGCGTTTTCTCTTCTTCCTGCGGCAGTGATGACTATGTAACGCTGATGCTGGACGAATTTGAAGCTATGCGTCTGTGTGATTTGGAGCACATGGACCAGGACAGCGCCGCTAAAAATATGAACATCTCCCGCGGAACATATCAGAGAATACTTTATTCCGCACATGAAAAAGTTACCGACGCCCTTGTAAATGGTAAAAACATAAATATAGACGGCGGAAACTGTGAAGTTCTGACAGGCGGCTGTTCGTGCTCAAATTTATGTAAAACCTGTCCGAAATTAAAATATAAAAACGGACATTCATCAAAATAAAAGGAGATAGAACTTATGAATCAGGCAGAAAACTGTACTCACAACTGTGAAAGCTGCTCGGAAAACTGTTCTTCCAGAAAGAAAAGCCCGAGTGATTTTCTTGAAGCTCCTCACAGACTCAGCAAAATAAAAAAGGTAATCGGCGTAGCCAGCGGTAAGGGCGGCGTAGGTAAATCAATAGTTACGTCAATGCTCGCAGTTGAGCTGAACAGACGCGGCTATAAAACAGCTATTCTCGATGCTGATATAACAGGACCGTCAATCCCTAAGGCATTCGGCGTACACGAAAGAGCACAGGCAACAGACGACGGACTTTTGCCGCGCAGAACAAAGACCGGTATCGATATAATGTCAATCAACCTGCTTTTGGACAGTGAGACATCCCCTGTTATATGGAGAGGTCCTGTTATAGGCGGTGTTGTAAAACAGTTCTGGACAGATGTTATCTGGGAAGACGTTGACTTTATGTTTGTCGATATGCCTCCTGGAACAGGTGATGTTCCGCTGACAGTATTCCAGAGCATACCTGTTGACGGACTTATCGCTGTTACATCTCCTCAGGAGCTTGTTGCAATGATAGTTGAAAAAGCGCTTACAATGGCAAAAATGATGAACATTCCTATGCTCGGTCTTGTTGAGAACATGAGCTACATCAAATGCCCTGACTGCGGCAAGATAATAAAACCATTCGGCGAGAGCAACATAGACGCAGTAGCTGCAGAGAACGGAACAGAGGTACTTGCAAAAATGCCTATGAATCCTGAATTTGCAAAAATCTGCGATAACGGACTTATTGAGCTCTTTGAGGGAGATTTCCTCTCTGCTGCCGCAGATAAAGTAGAGGCTCTTCTCAAATAGAAAGGATATGAAGATAAAATGAAAATTGCAGTAACATCTTCTTACGCTGACAACAATGTTTTCGGACATTTCGGCAAATGCGAAGTATTTAAAGTATATGAAATTGCTGACGGAAAAGTTGCATCAAAAATTTCTGTTCCTACAAACGGTCAGGGACACTCCCAGCTCACAGGCTTTTTAAAGGGAATCGGCGCTGACGTTGTTATTTGCTCAGGTATGGGACAGGGAGCATATTCCATGCTCACCGAGGGTGGCCTTAAAGTAGTAAGAGGCGCTAAAGGCGACATTGACGAAGCTGTAAACGCTTACCTTAACGGAAGCCTTACAGATAACACAGCCGCTGTATGTTCTCACCACCACGACCATGACCATTCACACAACTGCAGCTGCGGCGAACATCACTGCCACTAAACTAAATTTTTCACATAAAAAAGAAAGAGTACAGTTTTAAAACTGTACTCTTTCTTTTTTATTATACTAGTTATTTTTTCTTTACAAAATACGGCAGTCGATTGAGCGGAACATCTATCTCAACGCTTGCAGGACCTGTGTACTCCTTGCCGTCGTCAGCAGTCCATACCCCCTCAGGGAATACAACCGTTCTGGCTCGCTCGTCCTTTTTAGTAGCAGGAGCTACCAACACATCGTCTCCGAGCATAAACTGGTCTATTATGTGCTCCATGCCGCTGTGCGGGAATACGTATTCCATGTATCTTACTATCGGCTCACCTGTTTTAGCGGCGTTTTGTGCAAGTGAGTAGATTTTTTCACCGAACTGCTCATGCAGCTTTGCGCAGTTTAAAACAATCTTTTGGTTCTCTTCGGAGAGCACTCTCCACGGTGAAGCTGAAAACTGCATCATCGGCATTAAAGCGGCTATCTGAGCGTATCTTACAAACAATTCCTCAGAGAATTTAACTGCACCCGGCAGGAAGTCAACAAACTGTCCTCCGCCTATCATATCAGGACAAGTAAATGCATGACCTATTATGCCCTGAGCCAGCTCATTCGGTATAAGTGCGGCAACACCGTCATTTCCCCAGTTGTGGCCTTTGTCTGCAAGGCGCTGTACAAGCGGCTGTCCGCCGTTTTTCCAGCAGGCGCGGAGCTCGTTGTAGTCGTAGTTAAGCGCCGCTTTAGCCCACAGCTCGCTCTGAATATTCGGTGTAGTTGGTGAATATGTAACGTCATCTCTGGAGTAAAAATATCCGTCGCCCGCATCCATTTTAAATCCATCCACGCCGTATTCGCTCATAAGCTTTCCTGTAACCTCGCTGTACCATTTGACAGCTTCAGGAGATGTAAAGTCGAGTACAGCTGAAAAGCCGTTCCACCATTTTTTAACGGATACATCGCCGTTTTTGTCCTTTACAAGCGCTCCCTTTGACTCAAGGTATCTGAACTCCTTTGAGTCAGCGCTGACAAACGGACAAATCCACAGCATGACCTTAAAGCCCATCTTGTGAAGCTCGTCTATCATACCCTTAGGGTCACAGAAGTGCGCAGGGTCAAATTCCCATGCACCGTAGTATTTGCTCCAACAGTCGTCTATCATAAGCACTCCGGCAGGATATCCGGCGTCAAGTATTCCC
>CALXEM010000171.1 GCA_944387335.1 uncultured Clostridia bacterium
AGTTAAACGCAAAAACGGCAGACAAGTTTTTAGTGACTTGTTTGCCGTTTGAAGCAGTTATTCTGTTGTACGGGAGTTCAATTCTATCCGCAAAGCAAAAACAACCGTTTTATATCTGCGAATATGCGCCTTGAAATCCCGGCGTTTGGGCAGCAAAAAACCCCGATAAAATCGGGGTTTATGCGGAACATATCTTTTTTATGTTCCTATTATGGCGGAGAAAGAGGGACTCGAACCCTCGCGCCGGTTTCCCGACCTACGCCCTTAGCAGGGGCGCCTCTTCACCAACTTGAGTATTTCTCCATGGTAAAGTATTTCTCTTTAAATATTGAGTTTTAAAAAAGAAGTGGCGGAGAGGGTGGGATTCGAACCCACGGCTCTTGCGAGTCACTGGTTTTCAAGACCAGCTCCTTAAACCGCTCGGACACCTCTCCAGGTATAATCGTATTGCGACGCTAACTATAATACCATATTCTAAAAGTCATGTCAACACTTGTTACGCTCATTTTTTAAAATTTGAACCTGTCTTAAATATAAAAAGACAGGTTCAAATCCTCACATATATAATTGACCGATAATTATAGGATTATACAGATAAGTCCCGAACAACCCTCATTTATTATTCTCTCTATCGTCTCCTGAAGCTTCATTCTCGCATCCTGAGGCATTCTGTAAAGCTTGTTGTGCAACCCCTCATTCACAAGCTCGTGCAAACTCTTTCCGAATATGTTTGACTGCCATATTTTCTGCGGATTTTCCTCAAATTCCTTTAGCAGATACATCACAAGCTCTTCTGACTGCTTTTCACTGCCGACAATCGGAGATACCTCCGCAGTTATATCAGCTCTCATCATATGTATTGACGGAGCAGACGCCTTGAGCTTAACACCGTATTTGCCGCCCTGTTTTACAATTTCAGGTTCTTCAAGGCTCAGCTCTTCAAGCGTCGGCATAACTATACCGTAACCAGTAGCCGCCACCTGTTCCAAAGCGCCCTGAATTTTCTCGTACTCACGCTTTATCTTGGCAAGCGAAGCCATACACGGCATGAGCGACGCCTCGTCGTCTATCTCAAGACCTGTCTTTTCGCCCAAAATGCTGTAAAACAACTCAGGCTTTACCTCAAGCTTGATTTTCGCTCTGCCGCAGCCCAAATCAACTCCGTCTATTCTGGCTGAACAGATGTATTCGCATGAGTTTTGCATAGGCTCTGCAAATCCCATAACACTGCTTATTCTGTCGGCGTGTTCAGCACAGCTCATAACTGCCTCATACAGCGCCCTTTTCAGCCAGTGCTCTTTTTCAAGGGATACTATCCATTTCGGCATGTCAACGGCAATCTCTTTGACAGGAAACTCAAACAACACGCTTTTGAGTATTTCCTTTATATCGCTCTCGTTAAGTTCAACACAGTTTACAGCCAGAACAGGCACATTATACTTTTCCTTTAAATTTTCAGTCAGCGCCTTGCTCTGCGGAGAATGAGGAGAAACACAGTTGAGCAAAACAATAAACGGCTTATTTATCTGCTTTAACTCGTCGATTACCCTCTCCTCAGCCTCCTCATATTCCTCTCTCGGAATATCGCTTATACTGCCGTCGGTGGTAACTACAAGACCTATTGTTGAGTGCTCGGTGATAACCTTCTGAGTACCTATCTCCGCCGCCATGTTAAACGGAATTTCCTTGTCAAACCACGGCGTCATAACCATTCTCGGAGCGTCGTTCTCCACATATCCCAATGAGCTAGGAACAATATATCCCACACAGTCTATCATCCTTACATTAAAAGACGAGTTGTTTTCAAGCTTTACCTGTACTGCTTCCTCCGGGATAAATTTTGGCTCAGTCGTCATTATTGTTTTTCCTGCGGCGGACTGCGGAAGCTCGTCGGTTGCCCGCTCACGTCTGAAATCGCTGTCAATGTTCGGTATAACAAGCGTCTCCATAAATTTTTTGATAAATGTAGATTTTCCCGTACGTACAGGACCTACAACACCGATATATATATCGCCGTCGGTTCTCTTGGCAATATCGCTGTAAATCGTCTTGCTTTCCATTATAATACCTCGCTTTTTTGTGTTTTTAGCTTAAACTTATAATAAAAACTGTCTTTCATCACTGAATCATCGGTATCAGCAGCATTGAACGCTTGGAAACCTTGTCGCATTCAAGTGAATTTTCCTCCATCACAGCATATACAGATGTGTTGTATTTTTTAGCTATCTCCCAGATACTCTCACCCTCATCGGCAAAATATACGGTAATTGCCGCATTGGAAGATGATTTTCTGCCCTTTTCTTCATCTATATTGACAGCGCACACAGCGTCCTCTTTTACAATACGGTTTATTGTACCCGTTATCGATACATCAGCGTCGAGCTTTAATGTATCGCCGTCGATTTTCCATCTGCAGGCGGTAAACATAAGCTGTATGTCGGCATATATCTGCTGTATCGGGTACTTTTCAATTCTGCAAAGCTCTATGTCTAGCGGCTGTTCAAAATATACAGGCTCGTTTTCCTCATTTAAGGCAACCATACACACGATAAGCTTTCCCTTAACGCATACAGCGCCGTCCTTTTCCTCATTTCCCGCAAAAAGCGTTCTGCACCATATATCTGACGCGTTCTGTGCACCGTCCGGCATTTTAAGCTCATGGTGGAATGTCTGACTCTCCCTCATACTCTTTATACACTGCATGCATGATATACTCTTTACATCGTAACCGCATTCATACATAGTGGAGTAGCAGTCTGAAACTATCTGTGCCTCGTTGTCTCTGTACACCTTTATGTCAGTGCAGAACACAGCCTCAAGCGATACTCCCAAACCGTCGCTGGTCTCATTTACTTCACACGAAGCCACGGTAAAGCGCACATCACATCTGCAATCCTCGTCAACGCCCTCAATGTCGGCAATATGGCTTATCGGAACAGTAAAGCTGAATGTGTTTAAATCCTTTTCGTTGTTGTCAGACGTGTACAGTATATCTACCTTTATTTCACCCTTTGCAATAACCTTGTTGGAAATTGCCTTGTAATCGGTCACCGAAGCACTGCACGAGCACCTTATAATCTCCTTTATGCTGTCGTTGCCGTCTTCGAGTTCAATTTCTTCCCTTATCGTTGTGCTGCGGCAGTATGTACCGATAATATCGCTTACAGTCTCGCGCTTTTTGAGCAGCTGTATTCCGTCACCCTGCGCCTCTGATAAAACCTTTTCCTTTTTCTGTGAGATTACCTTAAAGCTTATGGTAAACGCACCGTGTATATCGGCGCGGCGTCTGTTTACCGCACGGCAGTTTACATAGTCTGGCTGAGCACTGTAATATATCACAGCGTTTTCAACGGTACTCTTTAATTCCACCGTCTTGGAAAAAGCAACCTTATGCTCGCTTGTGTGAATTTTTGAATCCTCCGAAAGATATGTCATTGTAATTTTTGTACTTCCGTCTATCGCCAGCTGCGCCCCAACTGCCTGTACAAGCGTAAATGAAGGCTCTGCCGTACACGATAAAATTTTAAGAATATCCGGGCAGTAATCAGGCAAAACAACGTCGCACTCAATTCCCTGCTCCAAAAAAGAATCATATACTATCTCACTTGTCATCATATTCTGCTCAACAGTATTAAGCTGCATAAACTCTCCCTCTCCTTTTTGTTGTAAATTCAAAGCTTCTATGTCAATCTATATTCCATGTCCACACGCGATATGCAATAATTACAAGTTTTTTATCCGTTAAATTTATCATTACCATGTTGACATACTATGTAATACGTGGTATTATGCTGATACAATGTATTACATAGTATTATGCAAAAGGAGGTATATATGGACACTCAGCGTAAAAAAGGCATTTTAGATGTCTGCGTACTGGCTGTATTAAAAAATAAACCGTCCTACGGCTATGAGCTGATAGGCGCGGTATCACAGTGCATACCCATTTCGGAATCCACACTTTATCCGATATTAAAGCGGCTTGAGTCCTCCGGATGCCTTAGCACCTATAAACAGGAGCATAACGGCAGAATAAGAAAATACTATCAGATTACCGATGCGGGACTTGTGCGTATCAACGACTTTTTAACCGAATGGGAAGAAATACAGCAAATATATGCGTTTATAAAGAATATGAGCAGGGAGGAATCAAAATGAAAAAGCAAGAGTTTTTACAGGAATTTTTTAATGAACTGGGCGCAATCTCCGAAAATGAACGTCAGCAAATTTCCGATTACTATGAAGAGCTGATATGCGACAGATCAGAGCAGGGACTGACAGAGGAGGAATGTGTTGCAAAATTCGGATCTCCAAAAGAGGCGGCAGAAAAATTCAAAGAGGAATATGTGCCCGAAAGCACAGCTTTATCAGACTCGAATCAGGTGTTCTGCCCGCAGGAAGCAGGAATTCACACACTTGATCTCAGCGCAGAAAACGTGCATATAACTGCAAGTGAATCAGACAGCCCGTATTTTCAGATATTCTTTAATCCAAACCCTGAATATGACAGTGTGGAGAGCTACTGCGAAAACGGCACATGGTACTTCCGCCACAAAAAGCTCAAAAAACTTCGCTTTTTCTTAAGTGTCGTTTTAGCAAAGCGCTTTGAAACAATCATAGTAAATGTACCGAAAAATTTTACAGGCTCTCTCATAATCAAAACGTCAAATGCAAAAATTACACTTTCAGACTCACAAAATCTTAAATTAACAAACCTCACCTCAAGCAACTGCCCGATAGAGATAAAAAATATAAAATCAGAACACTGTCAGGCAAGTACCTCAAATTCAAGGATAACTATGGAGAATATCACAGGCGATACACTCATCGCGCACACAGGAAACTCACCTATAATTGCAAACCATGTTTTATATACATCTCAAAAGCTTCAGACAAGCAACAGTTCAATACGTCTTACAAATACTTCAGGTGATACTCTTGACGCCAGTACATCAAACTCAGGTATAAACGCGCAAAACTGTACTTTCCCGTCAAATTTAACTCTCTGTACTTCAAACGGCTCAATATCGGTAAACAATATTGTATCGGATAACATCTCTCTTAGTACCTCAAATTCATCTATCACAGGTCAGGTTACAGGCGATATGCGTCAGTACTCAACTGTCGGCAAAACCTCAAATGGCAGCTGTAATATACCTACCCTTTCATACCCTGACCAGACAAAGCATTTCTCAGCCAGAACTTCCAACGGAAGAATAAACGTAAACTTTGTAATTCCCCCCGAAAACTAATGTGAATATTGAAACTGCGGTACAATCCAAAACATAAAACCTCATTAACATTTATATAACAAATAAATTAAGCAAATTTCACAATATTTTATAGACACTTCACATAAAAAGGTATATACTGAACTTAAAAGAGCGGATAAGCTTTATTCCGCAAAAAATATATGAGGTGATAAAATTATGTCTAATCGTATTGTACTCAACACAGTTTCATATCACGGCAAGGGAGCAATAGAGAATATCGTCCCTGAACTCACATCAAGAGGATATAAAAAAGCATTTGTATGCTCAGACCCAGACCTTATAAAATTCGGCGTATCTCAAAAAGTAACCGACCTTTTGGATAAAGCAGGCTTTGCGTATGAGATATACAGCGATATAAAGGCAAACCCGACTATCGAGAATGTTCAGCATGGTGTAAAATGCTTTAAAGACAGCGGTGCTGACTGTATAATCGCTATCGGCGGCGGTTCATCAATGGATACAGCAAAAGCTGTCGGAATAATCGCAGAAAATCCTGAATTTGCAGATGTACGCAGCCTTGAGGGCGTAGCTCCTACAAAAAATCACGCTACATTTACAATAGCAGTTCCAACAACAGCAGGTACAGCCGCAGAGGTAACAATCAACTATGTAATCACCGACGTTGAGAAAAAACGTAAATTTGTATGCGTAGATACACACGATATTCCTGAGGTAGCAGTAGTTGACCCTGATATGATGTCAACAATGCCTAAGGGACTCACAGCTGCAACAGGTATGGACGCACTCACCCACGCAATCGAGGGATATATCACAAAAGGCGCATGGGAAATGACAGACATGTTCCACCTGAAAGCTATCGAGCTTATCTCCAAACACCTCAGAGGCGCTGTTACAAACACACCTGAGGGCAGAGAGGGCATGGCTCTTGCTCAGTATATTGCAGGACAGGGCTTCTCCAACGTAGGACTTGGAATAGTTCACTCAATGGCTCACAGTCTCGGCGCTGTTTACGATACACCTCACGGCGTTGCAAACGCAATCCTCCTCCCGACAGTTATGGAGTACAACGCTGAGTGCACAGGCGATAAGTACAGAGATATTGCAAAGGCAATGGGCGTCGAGGGCACAGAGTCAATGAGCATTGAAGAGGCAAGAAAAGCAGCTTGCGATGCAGTAAGAAAGCTCTCCGCAGATGTAGGCATTCCTGCTGACTTAAAGGACATCGTAAAAGAGGAAGATATTCAGTTCCTCAGCGAGTCCGCATTTGCAGATGCTTGCCGTCCTGGTAACCCTAAGGATACATGTGTTGAGGATATAGCTGCTCTTTACAGAAAGCTTATCTAACGAACAATCAAATCTACATAAAAAACAGACAGCGAAAAGATTTCGCTGTCTGTTTTTATTGAAAGACCTATCTCATATACAAATATCTTATTCTAACAGTAAACAGGTAAAATAATATGATTTTTGAAACAGAACGTCTGATATTAAGAGAAATGGAGCAAACCGACTTTAAAGATTTAGCCGAAATTCTGCAAAACCCCAATGTTATGTATGCCTATGAACATGATTTTACAGATAATGATGTTCAGGAATGGCTTGACCGCCAAAGAAACCGATACAAAAAATATGATTTTGGGCTTTGGGATATTATCCTAAAATCCACCAATGAGATGATAGGACAAGCAGGACTCACAATGCAGCCATATAAGGACGCCGAGGTTTTAGAAATAGGCTATTTGCTCAAAGAAAAATTCTGGCATTGCGGATATGCCTATGAAGCCGCTACGGGATGTAAAAAATACGCATTTGAAACGCTTAACGTAAACAAAGTCTATTCTATCATTAAATCTGACAACTTTAAATCTATCAAAACCGCCGAGCGTATCGGCATGAAAAAAGAAGATGAATTTATAACTCAATATTATAACGGAGATATGCTTCACTTTCTCTATTCCGTAAAAAAATAGACTTTATTTAATATGCAAAAGACTCTTATGTTCTAATATAAATTCGGACATAAGAGTCTTTTTATTTCTATACCCTTTCGTCGGTAATAATATGCTCTATTCCGCTATGCTCTCGGCTTAAGTACTCTTTCATAAAGCTAGGAAAGGCTGTATATTTATCTAAATCCTCTATAGGTATCCAGTACAGCTCCTCTTTGACGTCGTTTACAAAGCTGTTGCCGTGAAGTTCCTGCGTTCCTCTCGGTTTCATCAAAAAATAAAAGCTTATCTCATGGCAGTTTAAGCCCTCTAACGTACCGCTGTTATCGTTAAAGAAATTCTCATGTATAACAGCCAAATGGTCTATCTCATAATGCACACCTGTCTCCTCAAACACCTCCCTGAGCACCGCCTGCTCCGCCGTTTCTCCCATATGAACTCCGCCGCCCACAGAATAAAGATAATTCTCTTTGCTGTTGCCCACAAAAAGAACGCATCCGTTTTCCACTATGATAGCCGCTGCGCGGTATCGAAACCAGTTGTTTTCTTTTGTAAATCCGCAGTCATACATATTTTTATACCCCCTATCATTTCAAAAATGTAATACAGACAAGAGGGCGAAAGCAATATATACTTTCGCCCCCTTTTATCATACATTTTTATGTTCGTTTAAAACGCCCGATGTCATTACATCTCCGAAAGCTCTTCCTGTGACACAAGATGAACTCCGTTGTTTGTCAATGCCTCTATTGCCTTTTCGTTGTCGGCAACACGCAAAATCATATAAGCGGTATCCTTTTTCCTTGTTATAAAGGCATATGTGTACTCAAGGTTAATGTCTGCGTCTTTTAATATGTCGAGTATCCTGTAAAGACTTCCCGGCTCGTCAGGAACGGCGATAGCTATTGTCTTTGTCATCGAAAATACATATCCCGCATCCTTTATAACGCATGCCGCACGGTAGCTGTCGTCCACAATAACCCTCAAAATACCGAAATCCTTTGTCTCGGCTATGGAGAGCGCACGCATATCTATCTGATTTTCACGCAGAAGCTTGCAAAACTCAGCTAATTGACCGGGTTTATTTTCTACAAATACGGATAATTGCTGTACAGTCATTGTAAACACACTCCTTTTTTAATAAAGCTTACGGTTATCTATTATGCGGACAGCTTTACCCTCGCTGCGGGCAATGCTCTTCGGTGCAACAAGCTTAACCTTAACAAAAATGCCAAGCATAGACTTCATAGCTTCGATGAGCTCCTGCTCTCTTGAGGAAATCTGTCCGAGCGTATCGGAGAACATTTCAGGTGTCATCTCAACGCGTACCTCTATCGTATCGCTGTTATTTACCCTGTCTACAACTATCTGATAGTTTGCAGGATAGCCCTTATTGATAAGAACAGTCTCTATCTGAGACGGGAATACGTTTACACCCTTTACAATGAGCATATCGTCGCTTCTGCCCATAGGTTTGGACATCTTTACGTGTGTTCTTCCACATGAACATGGCTCACGTGTCAAAACACATATATCTCTTGTACGGTAACGTATAAGCGGGAATGCCTCTTTTGTTATACATGTAAATACAAGCTCACCCTTTTCGCCGTAAGGTAAAACCTCCTCGGTCACAGGGTCGATAATCTCTGCAATAAAGTGATCCTCATTTATGTGCATACCTGTCTGAGCACTGCACTCATATGCAACTCCCGGACCTGAAATCTCAGTCAGTCCGTAAATATCATATGCCTTTATGCCGAGAGTTTTTTCAATATCGCGGCGCATCTCCTGACTCCATGCCTCAGCTCCGAAAATTCCGGCTTTAAGCTTTATTCTGTCCTTTAATCCTCGCTCTGTAATTGTCTCGCCGAGATATGCAGCATAGGACGGTGTGCAACAGAGTATGGTAGAGCCTAAGTCGCACATGAACTGTATCTGTCTGTCAGTATTACCGGACGACATAGGCAATGTAAGCGAGCCTATTTTGTGAGAACCTCCATGAAGTCCTGCACCGCCTGTAAACAATCCGTAGCCGTAGCTTACATGGACAACATCGTCCTTTGTTCCGCCTGCAGCAGCAATAGCTCTTGCACAGCAGTCCTCCCAGAGGTCAATGTCGTGCTGAGTGTAAAATGCCACAACACGTTTTCCCGTTGTTCCGCTTGTGGACTGAATTCTTACAGCCTCACTCCTATCCACACCCATAAGTCCGTATGGATAAGCGTCACGCAAATCACTCTTTGTCAAAAACGGCAGCTTTTTAAGGTCGTCAACAGATTTTATATCATCAGGTGTAACGCCTTTTTTTATCATAAGCTCACGGTAATACGGCACATTTTTATACACATGATTAACAGTTTTTATAAGTCGTTCATTTTGCCAAGCGCGTATCTGTTCATAAGGAGCACATTCAATTTCTTTCTGATAATAATGTTCCATTAAAAAATTCCCTCCGAATTAAAATCATAAAACTTTTATTATGTTTTTTTTAAGTATACCACTTTTTAATTTAATGGAAAATATTTTAAATAAAAAATCTCTCAAAAAATTTTCGAGGGATTTTTGTTTGTTGTGAACATTATAAAGCCTTATCCAAATTGGTACTATTCTCTACAGCTTAATCCAATAGCGCTGCTCAATATGTCCGTCCACTTCAATTTCATTTTCCAATATTCCGCCGTTATTTATAATCGACTTTGCCGAACCGATATTTTCTTTGTTGCAGCATATTAAAACTTTATCAATACCAAGCTTTTTACACTCATCTAACGCCAATGCAATCATTGCCGTTGCATAGCCTTTTCTTCTCTCGCTTGGACGAACACCGTCCCCTATATGACCTCCTGTTTTTAGCAGGGCATCGTTTAAATAGTGGCGAATATTCACAGCTCCAATAAGGATATTTCTGTCTTTGTCGAGGCAGAAAAGTGTCGTATCAGGCACCCAGCCATTTTCATTGTCTTCCTTTGTATCGAGATTATTTATATAATAATCGAAATCATGGAAATCATTCACCCATATTTTATATGGAGATATATCTGTATGATTGACTATAATGTCGTTTTTCCATTCTTCCAGCATGTCAATCAGCTGTTCTTTGTATTCATGCGTTAATTTTATAAGCTCAACATTCATTTTCTACCCCTCCTTGTCTTATCTGTAAATGCTAATTTAACCGATTTATATATTAAATCCTGCTCAAAACAATAGGTATAACTTTCGTTGTTTATAATTGCCCTACTAAACATAAGAGCGAAAGCAATTACTGCTTTCGCTCTCGCATAATATAATGTTCTCTTTTATTTGATATTAGTAGTTTTTGCTTACAAGCTGGAAGTATGCCTTTGGATGTGAGCATACAGGGCACATCTCAGGAGCAGCTTTACCTACATGAATGTGTCCGCAGTTGGAGCACTGCCAAATCATGTCGTTATCTCTTGAGAATACAAGTCCGCCCTCTACGTTTTCAAGCAGCTTGCGGTAACGCTCCTCGTGCTCTTTCTCAATCTTGCCTACTGCCTCAAAGAGGTAAGCAATGTGGTCAAAGCCCTCTTCCTTTGCAACTTTTGCAAACTCAGCATACATATCTGTCCACTCATAGTTCTCGCCCTCAGCAGCAGCTTTGAGGTTCTCAGCTGTTGTGCCGATTCCGTCGAGCAGTTTGAACCAGATTTTAGCGTGCTCTTTCTCGTTGTTAGCTGTCTCTGTAAACAGAGCTGCAATCTGCTCATAACCCTCTTTTTTTGCTTTGGAAGCAAAGTATGTGTATTTATTTCTTGCCTGGGATTCGCCTGCAAATGCTGCCATCAAGTTAGCTTCTGTTCTTGTTCCTTTTAACTCTTTCATTTTGTTATTCCTCGCTTTTCTCAATAATTTTTATTTTTCTCTGCACATTTAGCGCAGATGCCATAAACAGTAAGTGAACATGAAGATACGTCAAAATTGTGCTCTCTGTCAGCCAAAGGCTTAACATTGCTCATTATGTCCATATCAATGTCAAACACCTCACCGCATTCGGTACATATCATATGCTCATGCGGATTCATTCTTGAATCAAACCTGTCAGAACCGTTCGGCACAGGAATTTTTCTTATATCGCCGTTTTCGGCAAGTAAATTTAAGTTCCTGTAAACTGTTCCTAAACTTATATCAGGCATTTTTTCACGCATAAGAGTATATACAGTGTCAGCAGTGGGATGAATTCTGTTCTCCGTTACGGTTTTAAGAATTTCTGCTCTTTGTTTGGAGTACTTCATTTCTCTCCCTCAAAATAATAATGATTACTATTATTAGTTCTTGAGTTAAATATACCACTTCAAAAACGCTTTGTCAACATTAAATTTTATTTTTTATAAAAAAATATCTCCGCTTAAATTAGCGGAGATAAGGACTGTCGAAATACATAATTTTAAAATTTTGTCATGAAGGCGGACATGTGCCGCCGCAGTGACTCTTCCAGAGAAAAGTGGCGGTAAGCTGGCGGCTTTGCCGCTTGCGGAGCCGTTTTTCGATGAAAAGGGGGTATTGGGGGAAAAATTACAGAGCAAGTGTACACGCAGCGATTGTGTTTGTCCCTCAAAAGCTTAAAGCTTTCTTTTATACACATTCCAGAATTTTCTCGCAAAAACACAGGTAAGTGCTCCTACAATACATATAGCGCACCAAGCGCCTATTGTTATTCCCCAGCCAGCATATTCAGAGAGTGCTCCTATGCCGTATGTCGATACAGCGCTTCCTATATATGCTGTGGCATTGAGAATACCTGTTATAGTAGACACCTTGTTAGCTCTTGCAAAATAAAGTGGCAGAACACCTATAATCATCGTGTTTATTCCGAGCATAGCCGATGTCGTAACTGCAAGCATCATTGCGGAGAAAATTACATTTAAGTCGCCCAACAGTATCAGCAAAAGCAGAGCAACTACTGTAACAACAAACAGCGAAGCCGCCGTCAAAAGCTCGTCTTTAAATACCTTTGAGTTCAAAAAGCTCGCGGCATATACTCCTGTCAGGTTTATAACAGGCAAAAGCGTAGTCGTCAAAATGGAAAGAACACTTCCGAGATTAAATGTCTCAGATATATACGACGGAGTCCATGTAGTTACACCGTCCTTTAAAATTCCCATCATAATAACGGCAATTATAAAGATAATCATACCCGATGTCATTATAATTTTTAAAACAGACTGTTTTGCCGCTATCGACTCACCGTATTCCTCACTCTCACTGCTCTCCTCAGGTTCTTCTATAAATCCCTTTTGCTGAGCGTGATTTTCAATTTTAGTTATCGAGATAAGCCATATAACTGCAACGGTAGTCATCAAAAAAGCACCTACAAAGAAAGCGCTTCGCCAGCCCATTGCCGCAATACACACAGCAGTCATAAGGTAAGCGCCCAAAGTTCCCGCCGCCACAGATGTACTTATGTTAATACACGCTTTAAGACACTGCCTTCTCGGCAGACGGTCTGCAAATATCTTTACAATAGGGCTCCATGTAAGCGACTGCGCCGCACCGTTTAACAGCCAAAGCGCCGTCATAATGTAAGCGGAGGAGGAAAGCCCCATCAGCACATTTGTCACAGATGAACCCACAAGCCCCATAAACACCATATTTCTTGAGGAAAGCTTATCTCCTAAAATACCGCTCAAAATCTGACCCGCGCCGTACGAGCAGAAATACGCAGTACCTACAAGTCCCGCCTGACTTTTTGTGAGCACGCCAAGAGAAGTTATCTCCGTTATAGCCGCAGAAAAGTTAAGCCTTCCCAGATACGACGAAAAATATGCAACCCAGCATATAATAAAGAAAATGAGCATTACACGCTCATCAAATATTTTTTTCTTTTGCTGACTTTGTGCAACTGCACTTTCACTGACTGTCTGCGATGATTCCGATGACATTGCCTCCAACAACTTACAAAACCTCCCCTTTAAAAAGTCTGTCCGTTTTTCGATAGATATTACTATAATGTAAACTCTATGTTAATTCAACTCAGAAAATCAGTGATTTTTGCACTATGAGAAATTTTTTTGCAACACGACAAAAAAACAAAGTTTTCAAGAGATACAGCAAGGTGTTTTGGACACAATAAAAAAGATACTTTTATGTTTACTTTCCACAAAACATTTTTTATAACTACATAAATATAGCAGACTGTCGAAAAACATAATTTTAAAAATTTTGTCACTAAGGCGGACATGTGCCGTTGCAGTGACTATTCGAGAAAAAAACGGCTTTACAAAAGCGGTTTTTACGCTTGTTAATCCGTTTCAATGAAAAGGGGGTATTGGATGAAAAATCACAGAGCAAGTGTACACGCAGCGATTATGTTTGTCCCTCAAGAGCGTGTCGACTTTATCGACACGCTCAAATATATAAGCACTGTTTTACTAATACACTAAAAAAGGCTTTTGTGCCCGAAAGCACAAAAGCCTTTTTAAAACCGAAGATAATTATTCCATTTATTCAACGTCCAATGTTACATTTTGAATCCATGCGCCAGACTTATATCGTTTAAACGCCAGAATAATCCTTACAACCTGTTCTATCTGAACAATAAATATGGCGGCAACAATGTTCATGTGGAATACGCCGATTGAGATAAACGCAAGCGGTATTCCCAACGTGTAAAGTATAACCGAATCGAGCATAGCGAGTATCTTCGTGTCTCCTCCGCACCGCAGAAAACCGAAAATAATCGAGTTAAACAGCCTTAAGCATATCTTTATCGAATATGCCATGATAATTGCGACTGCCGCATTGTGTACAACACTCGGCTCTTTCGGATAGAGCACAGTTACAAAAAGCGGCGCACCCAGAGCCATTCCGAGACCTAAAACCACCGACGTAACAGCTCCCAGTCCCATAAAATAGTTGGCGTATGTCTTTGCAAGCTTAAAGTCACGTCTGCCAAGCTGATTTCCCACAATAGTCTGTACAGCGCTTGTTATAGCCCAAATTACCATAAAGAAAAGGTTGCTTATTCTGTCGGCAATGGCAACGCTCGTAATTGCGTGAGCGCCGAGCATACCGAACGCCTTAAAATACAGCGACTGACCTATGCCGAAAAACGCCTCATTTGCAACAGTCGGAGCTATTCTGCGAAAAACAGGGAATAAAAAGTCCTTTTCAAGTTTAAACATCTCATGGAACTTGCCTATAAACGGCTGTTTTGTCTTTAATGAGTAGATAAAATAAATCAGCGATCCGCATGCGCGTGAAAACAGCGTTGCAAAAGCGGCACCCGCCACACCCAAAGCGGGAAAACCGAGCTTTCCGTATATGAGTATAAAGTTAAAAATACAGTTCATAAGCACAGTTACGGACGAAATATACATAGTAACTTTAGTTTTACCCATACAGCGGTATGTGTAGTTATAGCTGAACGAAATCATTATAAAAACATAGCTTAAGCTTGTTATTACAAGATACAGCGCGCCGTTTTTTATAACCTCATCGTCCTCTATAAAGAAACGGCAAATCTGCTCAGGAAATATAAATGCTGCCAAAATAAACGGTATACTTACGGCAAGCGATAAAATTATCATCGTACCAAAAGATTTTTTTAAATTTTTATAATCCTTCGAGCCGATGAACTGCGCCGTATAAATTCCGACACCGGAGCAGATTCCGAATGAAAACAAACTTGCAATAGACTCCCACTGTGAACCTATCTGAACAGCGCTTACTCCGACTGAGCTGTATCCGGAAACCATAACGGAGTCCGCAAGACCGACAAATGTCTCAACAAGCTGTTGTAAAATTATCGGAACAGCAATCGAGCACACCATTTTAAAGAAATCCTTGTCCCACTTATATTTTTGAATAAACGACGCAGACATTGTGACACACCTCGGATAAACTTATCCGTTTTTCCTTTCTGAGCATATTTTTGCAAAAATAAAACCACCGCTCTTTTACTTATCAAAAAGCGGTGGTGCGTCTTTTGCAATAAAATTTGAGATAAACTTTTTCACGCAAAACCGATACACTGTTTTTTTAAACTGTTCTTCACCTAAAGTTTATCTCAGAGACATCATTTTGTCAATCGAGTGTCTTTTATTATTTTTCAAATGTATCCTGCTCACATAAAATCATATCGTCATAGGACTGTCCCGCGCATTTTCCCGGCGGTATTACAATAAATCTGTCGTTGTCCCAGTCGCCGTTTATCATAGCTCTCATAAGGCTGTCATTGCCCTTTATATCTCTAAACTCCCAACCATGGTAGTCAGCACATTCCTCGGTAAATTTGCGGTAATCGGGATATTTAACACCGTCCAAGCTGACATAATAAGCCCAGTGGTATTTTTTAAGCCAGCCCTGCTCCATCTCCATCAGGTAATCGGCGTTTTCTTCTCCGTAATGCTCGGCGTATATACTGCGGTTTATCTCGTCGCGCTCCTTTGACGGCATTATGGAATTCTCTATCCAGCCCGGAGTGTACCAGTATATCCCGCCGCTCTTTTCGTCAAAAAGCTCTCTGTAACGCTCCTTTGAGCCCAAAAACAGCGTTATGCAGTCGTGCGCTCTCGGAATTACTATCGGATATTTTTTACTCTTTACTCCGCAAACTCCGTTTGAGCACAAACCGTATCCAAGCACAATAGCGTCAAATTCGCCGACAGCAGTCGTGCAGGTAAACGGGTCGTCCCCTTCGTCTATCTTGTCTATCTCTTCCTGAAGTATCTTTCTGAGTACATCAGGCTCGTTGTGATATCCCTGTCTGAGCCACGTAAAGTCAACATAATTCTGGCTGTCGGCGCATATCGCGCTCAGCTCCCTTGTAAGCACTTTACAGGGAATCACCTTAAGCCTCATTTTTAAAATCACTTCCCGAACAAAATTAAAACTAAATAAATAATAGCTTTAAACTTTAACTTTTGCAATTATAATTTTAATTTGTAAAAAGAAAGTGCAATTTTTTTATCACTTTATCCCCTTAGCATTTTATAGAGTATGTGCTAAAATAATCTTTAATGAAAACATCTATGTTTCTGAAAGGAATTATCATATTATGGAATGCTGTGTAATTTATAAAGATAAGCGCATTACATGCAGTCAGGGTGACAACCTGCTCGCCGTTTTGCGCAATGCGGGAGTATTTGTGGACGCTCCCTGCTCCTCAAACGGAAAGTGCGGAAAATGCAAGGTGCGCGTTTACGGAATTTTAAGCGATGTAACAGAAAGCGAGAAAAATCTTTTGAGCGAAAGTGAACTCAAAAGCGGCGTCAGACTTTCCTGCCAGACAAAAGTTTTAGGCGAATGTACAGTCACTGCAACAGCTGACGAAAACAGCGCAATGGGCGTCTGCGAGGACGGTGTGAGCGAGCCTTTCCCGATAAAGCCGTCTGTAAAAGCGGTAAATATACAGCTCAAAAACGCTTCTCTTGAAAACCAGATTTCCCAGTACGACAACCTCAAATCCTCACTGCTCGACGCAGGCGTATTTTCTGACGATATACCGCTTGGCGTAATAAGAAAGCTTGCGTTTATAAAGCGCGAGAGCGATATAACGGCCGTATACCGCGGCAAAAAGGTGCTGGATGTATTCGAGAAAAACGAAGACAAAAAAGTGCTCGGCGCCGCAGTCGATATAGGCACAACAACTGTTGTAGTCTATTTCTACGATTTGAAAACAGGCAAAAAGCTCGACGTAAAAAGCGCCCTCAACCCGCAGAGAACATACGGCGCCGACGTAATCTCAAGAATACAGGCGTGTATGCAGGACAGCGAAAATCTCACCCGTATGCAGTCAGATATAATCTCGCTTATAAACTCAATGTGCGCTGAATTCAGCCGTGAAAATGACTGCACCGTCACCGATATACATGACTTTACAGTCTGCGGCAACACGACAATGCTCCACCTTCTGTGCGGCATAAGAGCTGATTCGATTGCCGCCGCACCGTTTATAAGTGTGACAAAATTCGGCTTTGATATTCCGTCCCAAGAGCTCGGACTCAATATAAACAAAAACGCAGACGTGCGCATAATGCCTTGTATTTCAGGATATGTAGGCGCAGATATAACCTCCGGCATACTCTCCTGCGCGCTTTTAAATAAAACCTCTCCAACAATCATGATAGATATAGGCACAAACGGCGAGATGGCTCTGTCGCACGACAATAGCATAATAAGCTGTTCCACTGCCGCAGGTCCTGCATTTGAGGGAGCTCACATCAAGTGCGGCACAGGCGGTATTCCCGGGGCAATATCAAAAGTGTGGATTGAAAATAACAGCATTAAGTTTGAAACTATCGGCTCATTGCCGTCAGTCGGAATATGCGGCTCTGGACTTATCGACGCCGTGGCTGTAATGCTTGAGTGCGGTGCAGTTGACGAAACAGGCAGACTCTGCGACTGCGACGAGGTCGACGAGTGGGTGTGCCAGTACCTCAACGACGATGAGAGCATTTTCTACGTAGACCGCGAACACAATATATACGTAACAGCGCAGGACATACGTGAAATACAGCTTGCTAAGGCGGCTATATCGGCAGGTGTGCTCACAATGCTCGACTATACGGGCATACCGCTCGAAAACGTCGGCGAAATCTGCCTTGCGGGCGGTTTCGGAGCACATATTGATAGGGAAAACGCCTGCAAAATAGGCCTTTTACCGAAAAACTGCGCAGATAAAGTAAAGGTGGTCGGTAACGCCGCAGGTATGGGCGCTGTCAGATACCTTTTAAATGATGCGAGTTACAGCGACTGCGTAAAAATTACAGAAAAATCAAAATATATCGAACTGTCCTCAAGCGCATATTTTCAGGAAGCATATATGGAAGAAATGATGTTTGACACAGACGACGACTTTTAAAATAAGCAAAACTTAAAACAGCGGTGCTTTTCTTTGGACTGCCCTAATTTGTGCGGACAGTACAAAACAGCCTAAATGGTAGTAACAATTATTTTTTAAGCAACGAACTGACATCGCTTTTCGAGTGGTGTCAGTTTTGTTTTAAGTTGGATGCGCTG
>CALXEM010000172.1 GCA_944387335.1 uncultured Clostridia bacterium
ATGCCGATAATCTTCCGTGCGGCAATAAAGCCGACGCCGTCAATAGCCAAAACGCAAAACACTGTTGACTTTAAAAAGGCGGAAAATACAACACTAAATATAGTAGGACGTCATGATCCGTGCATAGTACCGAGAGCGGCAGTATGTATAGAAGCCGCCGCCGCTTTGGCTGTTTTGGACATAATGCTCAGCGAGGGCAAGATAAAACTGTAAAGGAGCTTTTTAAATATGGATTTAACCGAACTCAGAAACGAAATAGACGATATAGACAGACAGCTTGTAAAGCTCTTTTGCAAAAGAATGGATATTGTTCAGTCCGTGGCAAAATATAAGCAGGAAAACAATCTGCCCATATTCCAAAAAGGACGCGAGGACGCCGTTTTGGAAAAAGCCGCTTCAATGGCTGACGAAAAATATTCCGAAAATATAAAATCTTTGTTCTGCACCATGATGGATATAAGCAAATCCTCACAGCATAAACTGCTTTTCTCGGATAGTGCAGATAAACTTTTTTCAGGCGAGATGAGAAGCTTTCCAAAAAGCGCAAAGGTGTGCTGTCAGGGTGTTGAGGGAGCTTTCTCACACAAAGCGTGCAATATGCTCTTTGAAAACGCTGATATTTCATTTGCAGAACAGTTTGAAGACGTCTTTGAAGCAGTTGAAAGCGGCGAGTGTGAATTTGGTATACTGCCTATCGAAAACTCATCTGCCGGCTCTGTAATACAAGTATATGACCTTATGAAAAAGCACAGCTTTTACATATCCAAAAGCATAAAGGTAAAGGTAGAACACTGCCTGTTAGCTAAGGACGGAGTAAATATATCTGAAATAACCGATATATACTCACATCCGCAGGCAATCTCACAGTGCTCACATTGGCTTAAAAATAATCCTCAAATACGTGTTCACAGTGTGTCAAATACAGCGTACGCCGCTAAATTGATCTCAGAGAGCGACTCCCTAACATCAGCGGCAATCTCCTCGGAAAAATGTGCCGAGCTGTATGGTCTGAATATACTCAAAAAAGGACTTCAGAACACGCAGAACAACTACACACGCTTTATATGTATAAGAAATTCAAATATAATCTATGACAAGCCGACTAAGATAAGCGTGATACTCTCACTCGAGCACAAATCGGGATCACTGTACAGAGTTCTCTCGAGATTTGCGTTTCACGGCATAAACTTGACGAAGATAGAGTCAAGACCTATTCCCAATACCGACTTTGAGTTTCTGTTCTACTTTGACCTTGATATACCTGATGATATAAACGAGGTATATACCGCTCTGCATGAGCTGAAAAACGAACTGGATACATTCGTATTTTTAGGTGCTTATTCGGAAGTCTGAAATTAAGTCCGCAGTAAAATGCTGCGGACTTTTTTTAATGATTAGACAATATCGATCTATTAGCAAAAAATATTGATATAAGCTTACAGACAAAAGAAAAAGTCTTGAACACGTTTTACGTGTCGAGGCTCTCGACTGGATTTACCTTTAAAAATCAATATGTCATAAACGCAAGTGTAATACGATAAATAAAGAAAAAGCCCCGAACGCGATTTGTGCGTCGAGGCTCTCGACTGGATTTACCTTTAAAAATCAATATGTCATAAACGCGAGTGCAATACGATAAATAAAGAAAAAGCCCCAAACGCGATTTGCGCGTCGAGGCTCTCGACTGGAGCTTGTGATCCGGCTCGAACGGACGACCTGCGCATTACGAATGCGCTGCACTACCGACTGTGCTACACAAGCATAAGTCTATATACAATAACTGTAACATTAAAATTATACTACATATGTGAATATGTAGTCAATAGATTTAAATCAAAAACAGACTTTATCTATAAATGACAAACACAGACTAAAGCATAAATTCCTTATTTAAGTTTAAAATGTTCTGCCAGTTTTTCTAATACCTCTTCTCTTGTGTCAGAAGTATCATTTCTGCGTGTAAGAGTGAAAAATCCACTGTTTTTAAAGCTCTCATAATGCTCTGGACTGTTTACCCTCGCAATACACGCCTTAAAATTTTCAAGTGTTTTTTGAGGATCAGGACAAGAATTTATCACAGAAAGTAAAAACTGTTTTTCTTCGTCTTCCCTGTCAAAAAATTTATCCACAGACATAGATTGCTCAGAGAGCATAATCGCTACATGGTCGTAGTCGGTTATTTGGTGCAGTACATCACATGGAATATTTGTATCTACAATAATCTTTTTACCTAAAAAAGACAGGCTAATAAGTTCAGCAATTTCAAATTCCGCTAACTCTCTTGAATTTCCGTCTATCCATTTTTCGTACTCGTCAGGAGAACGGCTCACAAAGTGCTGCCATGACGGTTTTGTTTTCATATATGATATGTTCGGCTGCAATTCAGGAGTAGCAATAGAACGTATTTTATCCAAACTATAATTTTCACCGCAAAGTATCATATCGTACTTTTCCGCCAACATTTTACACATTGTAGATTTTCCCGCATATGCAGTACCGTTTATAAAATAGCAATTTCTAAGATAATATTTAAGTATGTTGTTTTCTATATTCATAAAATTATCCTCATTTATTTAAAATAATAAATAAAAACAAAAACATCGACCAAGATACCAAATGTATCACAATCGATGTTTTTTATGGTGGGCCTTCAGGGACTCGAACCCGGGACCTACCGGTTATGAGCCGGTTGCTCTAACCAACTGAGCTAAAGGCCCTTTTTATTTAATTAAAGGAAATCCACTAAATTTAGTGGATTTCCTTTGGCTCCCCAAGTAGGGCTCGAACCTACGACCCTGCGGTTAACAGCCGCATGCTCTGCCAGCTGAGCTATTGAGGAACATTTATACCGGCATCGCCCTATTTTCCCAGGCAGCTTCCCGCCAAGTATTGTCGGCACAGGTGAGCTTAACTTCTGTGTTCGGAATGGGAACAGGTGGAACCTCACCGCAATAGACACCGGTTAAAT
>CALXEM010000173.1 GCA_944387335.1 uncultured Clostridia bacterium
TTATCATCGTCATTGTCAACGTCGTCAGAGTCTTCAATTAAATCGTCATCTTCTTCGACTTCTAAAGCATTTTCTTTATTTTCCTCATCTAAAGCTTCCTGCTTATACTTTAAATCTACACTTGGACGTCCCAAAATAACGGCAATTACAAGTCCTACAACAGCCAAAAGCAATGATACCTCAAACGGGAAAGAGAGTCCGTTTGTCGTGTTCATAAGAACTCCCGACAATACAAAGAGCACGCCCATAACAAAAAATGTGCACGCCGCAAAAACTCCGATATTTTTGCCTGAATTTTCTTCACCGTAAAAGTCAACGATAACAGCAGGCAGGCATACTGAAGCTCCTCCGCAGGCAAATGCGGCTGTAACTGCACCTACAACAAACATATCACTTACAAACGAATATGCAATCCATGAGCCTATACCCATTATTAAAAATGTAAGCATAAATGTGAGCTTTCTTCTGAGCCAGTCGGAAAAAACTCCGAGTACTATACAACCGGCAGCAAACGCAAATGCAGTATATACTGAAAACATATCAGCCTGATACTCTGAAATCTGTTTTACCTGTGTGAGCGCAGTAATTTTTTCGCACACCATGCACATAAAAGCAAATGAAGCCGCAGCTATAACCAAAAGCTGTTTAAAGTGTTTGCCTGAAACCATCTGCTTTGTTGTAAACTGAATTGATGAGCGTAAAATCCTAACTTTTTGCGGGTCATACAGACTGTCCATATACTCACTGTCGGCTGTATTCATTAAAACTGCACTTACTGCAAATATAACGGCACAGACTATTCCGAGTACAATAAATGTTGTAAGCTGTGAAGCGTCTAATGCTCCGTTTTTGAGCATTGACAATACTATACCGTCAACAGCGCCTGCCACACCTAAAACCAAAGCGCAGGCAAGTCCTTTTCTCAGCGCAAGCCAGCTCTGAACCGTGTACAGCGCCGATGTAACGGCAATTCCCGCTCCCGCACAGAAAAGAGCTGCACAAACTGAAAATACAGCTGTATTCCCAATAAATGCTCCGCCTAAAATAAGTGCTAAGGATAAAGCTGCCGATAAAAACATTGCAATTTTGTTTTTCTTTTTATCGATCAAAAATGCGGATACAATCGCACCTACTATAAGACCTAAAAGTCCGGCTAAATATACCGCCTGATTTTCTCCTGCAAATCCACCCGACGGACGAATTACAGAAAATATTGCTCCTACCCCGGCTCCTGTTAAAGCACACGCCAAAACAGAGCTTATTTTTTTATTTTTCCCCTGTACAGATGCTGACATTGCTTAATTTGACCCCCTGTTATTTTCTTTACTTTTTTTAAAGACAGACGACATCAGTTCTTTGATTTGTTTTTGTCTTTGCAAAGTCATAGCTTCGTCATAAAAATACTTTCCGTCTGACTTATATATGCAGTCGCCCTCCTTGGGCGTATATGCAAAATCCTTTAAATCGACCGAGCACATATCTTTTCCGTCAAACTCACACACGGCAAAATTGCCCTCAATCCTGTCTATAATTATCATATCAAAAACCGCTTTCTGTTTTTGCTCTATCTTTATTACTCGGATGTGTACACACGGTAAGTCTCACCGTCGTTTATCACTGAGATGTCAGAGTGTATGTCCGTCCTGAAAAGCGCGGCGCCGTAATTTTCTACTCTCTTTAAAAATTTCTCAGACGGCAGTGAATATGCGTTATCCTTCCCCGCACTGACTATAACTGTCTTGGGAGAAACTTTACGCAAAAAGCTGTCACCCGTGGAATTTGCGCTTCCATGGTGCGCCGCTATGAGTATATCCGAGGAGATATCGCCGTATTTATCCATCAGCTTTTCCTCTGACTTAAAGCCTATATCACCGCATATCATGGCGCTCATACTGTCAGCCTTTACCCTGCACACAACTGAGCTTTCGTTTTCATCCTCGACGTCCTCGCACAGCATAAACTCAATGTCTATATCTCCAACCGAAACGCTTTCGCCGTCGTCGATTTCATTTAAAGTTTTGTATGTGCTTTTATCATATCCCGCAGAGCTTGTCGCCGCATTGTCCATATACAGCGCGTCGGTGCCCTTATTTTCAAGTACACCGCTCAAGCCGCCTGCATGGTCGTAGTGCATGTGAGATATTATTACGGCGTCGAATTTATCTATTTTAAGCATATCAGCCGCAAAGATAATCTCTGACGCATCGTCATATCCCGCTGTATCTATTAAGACAGACGCATTATCCGTTTTTACAATAACGCTCTGCGCCTGACCTGTATCGAGCACATACAGTCCAGACTGTCCTGTTTTGACAGGTACAATGTCGGTTATTCCTAACATACGGTAAATATCACTGCGAAAAATTATACTCAAAACAACGAACGCCAATACCCCTGCCACAAAAACAAACCGTTTCATTTTTATATAAATCAGCCTTTATTTTTTGGCTTTTGCTTTTTAGTGCCCTTAGCGTATCTGGACGGCTTTTTGGCCTTATTCGGACGCTGTGAATTTCTCTGACTGTTGTTTCTTGAGCCTTTAAAATCGTTCTGAACATATTTTTTGCGTATTCTGCTCTGCTCAAACGACTTTTTGTCATGCGGAATAAGGCAGTCAGGGCCGTTTCCGATAAGGTCCTCTCTGCCCGCTTTTATAAGTGCTTTCATTACAAGCTGTCTGTTTTCAGGCTTAAAGTACTGCAAAAGCGCTCTCTGCATGGCCTTTTCCTGCGGGTCTTTAGGCACATAGACAGGCTTCATCGTCATCGGGTCTATTCCGGTATAGAACATACATGTGGAGATAGTCGATGGTGTAGGATAAAAGTCCTGCACCTGCTCCGGACGCAGATTATTGCGCTTTAGGAAAACGGCGAGCGTTATGGCGTCCTTTAGAGTACATCCCGGGTGGGAAGATATAAGGTACGGCACAAGGTACTGCTCTTTTCCGATTTTTGCTGTATATTCAAAGAACTTTTTGGAGAACTCCTTGTAAACCTCTATGTGCGGCTTACCCATTTTGTCAAGCACGTGCGCAACGCAGTGCTCAGGTGCAACCTTGAGCTGTCCGCTTACATGGTGCTCTATGAGCTCGTGCATAAACTCATCGGACTTGTCCTTCATCATGTAGTCATAGCGTATTCCTGAGCGGATAAATACCTTTTTAACGCCCTTTATCTTTCTTAGTCTGCGCAGCATATGCAGATATTCGCTCTCGTCAGCGTTGAGTGCAGGACACGGAGTAGGTGCAAGGCATTTTCTGTCACGGCAAAGCCCTTTTGTGAGTTGTTTTTGACACGAAGGACCTCTGAAGTTTGCGGTAGGACCTCCTACATCGTGTATATATCCCTTAAAGCGCGGATTTTTAACCATTTTTTCTGCTTCTTCAACGACTGAATCCTCACTTCGGCAGGTTACTCGTCTTCCCTGATGAAGCGCTATTGAGCAGAAATTACAGTTACCAAAACAGCCTCTGTTATGTATGAGTGAAAACTCAACTTCCTCTATTGCGGGAACGCCGCCCTGACTCTCATACGACGGGTGATACATCTTCATAAACGGCATTTCGTAAACACGGTCAAGCTCATCCTGCTCAAGCGGAAGCGCAGGAGGTGTCTGCACAAGCAGTTTATCTCCGTGCTTTTGCACTATCGGTCTGCCATATACGGCGTCCTGCTCATCCATTTGAATTTTACATGCTCTGGCGTAGGATTCCTTATTCTCCGACACCTTTGCGAATGAAGCACATGATACGGCATTTTCAGGTAGTTCGTTTAAATTCGCCAGATAGCATATACCGCGTACATCCCTGATTGACGATACGTCCTCGCCCTCACTAAGCCTCTTTGCAATTTCGACTGTCTGGTGCTCTCCCATACCGTAGCTTAAAATATCAGCCTTTGTGTCCACAAGCACCGACGGCTTTACACACTCGTCCCAGTAATCGTAATGCGCAAAACGTCTTAA
>CALXEM010000174.1 GCA_944387335.1 uncultured Clostridia bacterium
TCACAAAATGGACCCGAGAATGAAGATTATTCTGACAATGGCATATATAATAATGCTGTTTGTGGCAGATAATTTAATCGGCATGGCTGTGGGAGTAGTGTTTTTGGCTGTCTCCTATGCAGTGTCAAAAGTGCCGTTTAAAATGATAATCAAAAGCTTAAAGCCTGTAATACCGATAGTTATCTTCACTGCGGTGCTCAATATATTCTTTGTAGAGGGCGACGCGATAGTTGACTTCGGATTTATGAAAATTACATGGCAGGGTGTATATACCGCTGTTATAATGGCTGTCAGAATAGTATGCCTTATAGCGGGAACATCGCTTATGACATATACAACGTCGCCTATATCCCTGACAGACGGCATTGAGCGACTGTTAAAGCCGCTTAGCAAGATAAAGGTGCCTGTACATGAGCTTGCCATGATGATGACCATTGCTCTTAGATTTATCCCTACTCTAATCGAGGAGACAGACAAGATTATGAGCGCTCAAAAGGCAAGGGGTGCCGATATGGATACAGGCGGACTTATGCAGAGAGCAAAGGCGCTCATACCGATTTTGATACCGCTTTTTGTGTCGGCATTCAGACGTGCAGATGAGCTTGCGCTTGCAATGGAGTGCCGCTGTTATCGCGGAGGCGAGGGAAGAACAAGAATGAAACAGCTTTATATGACATCTGTCGATGTATGGGGAGCTGTTATAACAGGACTGACAATAGCTGTTATTATAGCTTTGAACTTTGTTTATCCGCTTTTGTTAGGAATAATATAAAGGCTGTCTTATTTTGAAAGGATTTATTTAAAATATATGCGTAATCTTCTGCTTATATTGCAGTATAACGGTGCGAATTATCACGGCTCGCAGGTACAGAAAAACGGTTATACCATATGCGAGGCTGTGCAGGACGCACTGGAAAAGATAATAGGCTCAAGAGTGCCCATAACGGCGTGTTCAAGGACTGATACAGGCGTTCACGCAAAGATGTTCTGTGTCAATTTCCGCACCGAAAAGCCGATTTTACCGCAAAAGCTTAAAAATGCGATGAATTTTCATCTTCCGTGGGATATACGTGTGAGCGACTGCCGTGAGGCGGACCTAAGCTTTCACTCGCGCTATGACGCTGTCGGGAAAAAATATGTATATAAAATATGGAACGCCGACTATGAAAATCCGTTTTTAAAGGATATGGCGCTTCACTATCCGTGGAAAATAGATGAAGAGCTTTTAAACAGAGCTTGTCAGTACTATATCGGAACGCATGACTTCAGCGCATTTTGCAGTGCGCAGAGCGATATTGAGGACAAGGTGAGAACTGTAACCGAGTGCAGTGTCACAAGGAACGGCGATGTGGTTGAGTTCACCGTGTGCGGTGACGGATTTCTGCACAATATGGTCAGAATAATGGTCGGCACGCTTTTGGGTGTAAATGAGGGAAAATGGACACCTGAGGATATAGAGAGTATAATAAATTCAAAAGACCGCTCAAAGGCGGGGGTTACCGCAAAGGCTTGCGGACTTTATCTTTGGGAAGTATTCTATAAATAATAAATCAGCATAAACAAAAAGAGGTGCACACATGGCAGATAAGCTTACGGGTTTGGAACATGCCCGACGCAGACGCAGAGTAAAAACGAATACAAAGCGCATAGCGGTGCTTTTAGGTATGATAGCGGCTGTTGCCGCCGTTATAATAGGCGTCAATGCGCTGTGGCAGTCCACGTTTGTGGAGAAAATAAGCCGTGAAATAGCCTCTATGGGTACGGGTGAGGGATACCCTGTTATAATGGAGGGCAAGGCTGTAAAGGATATTTACAATTTTGGCCCTGATTTGGTTGTGCTGACAGATACATCGCTTCAGGTTTACAACAGCAGTGCAAAAAAACTTCAGGACACACAGCACGGTATAGCCAATCCGATAGCTGAGTTTTCAGATGTCAGAATGCTGATATATGAGCCGAACGGAAAGAATGTCTCAGTTTACAGCGCTACAAAAAAACTGTTTGACAAGAGCGTTGACAATGCAATAACCTCAGCGGCAATATCAAACAGCGGCGTTTATGCCATTGCAACACAGGGTACAAGGGATGCTTCGGTGCTGTATGTTTATAATAAGGCTTCGGATATAATGTTTACATGGTATTCCGAGGAGAGAATATCCGATGTGGCAGTATCACCTAACGGCAGGTATATCACTGTGTCTACATTGACTGTAAACAACGGCGTTATTGTGACAAAGCTCTATACATTTGATTCCTCCTCAAAGAGTCAGAAGAGCCTGTGCGAGCTAAAAGATGAAATGGCTGTAAACATAGCGTATAAGGATAACTCTCAGATGTTTTTGGTAACCGATGCAAATACATACACGGTTTCAATTAAGGGTGAGACAGTAAATAAATATTCCTATGAGCAGAATACGCTCAGCGGATGTGATATAGACGGCTCCAACAATGTTGTGCTTATGCTCGGTGAATATGAGGATTTAAGAAGGACTGAATTTGTAATACTTGACGGGAACTGCAATGAGGTCGCAAATTTTGAATTTGAGTCAGATGTAATTGACTTTAAGGCACAGAACAATATAACCGTACTCACTGAATACGGCGTATATGAATATGATTACAGCGGTGTATTAAATGCCTCTTTGGAGCTTGTTTCAGGCAGAAGAGTGGCATGCGGAAGCGGATATGTGTATGCGTGTACGTCTGACGGAATAGAAAAACTCGCTACAAAGAGCGGAGATGTAGTACCGAAAGAATAGTCGGGAAATAAATAATAAAATTCGGTTTAAAGGAGGCTTTACTGTTAATGATTTTCGGAATTATATACGACGTTATAGTTGTACTCATAGTTGTTTTGGCAACCATAGCGGCGGTTAAAAAAGGCTTTGCATATACGCTTGTCAATTTTGCGGGATATATAGTATCTTTGTTTGCGGCATTTATACTTTCAAAACCGATTGCAAACACGATATGCCAAAAGCTGATTGCCCCTGTTGTATCCGATAAGCTTACCAAGAGCATACAGAGCGCGGGAAACGACATAGCCGCCGGAATAGACAGCTATGTGCAGACACTGCCCGATTTTGCAAAAGGACTTTTTTCGTTTGCAGATTACAGTACAGCTTCCGGAGCAGATGTAGCAGGTACGGTTGCATCAATATCCGATAATGTAATTATGCCTGTTATAGTCAATATAGTTTCAATACTTCTATTTGTTATCTTATTTTCCGTATTTCTTTTTATAGTCCACAAGGTTGCCGATATAACTAAATTTGTAAAGCACGTCCCGCTTATAGGCTTTGTGAATAAAATACTCGGCGCGGTAATGGGTGTTTTAAAGGGACTTATTTTGGCTTATCTGTTTTTCTGTGTGATAAGCCTGCTTTCTGTATGGCTGGGAGCTTCCGTTTCGTTTTTATCGCCGGGAGCTGTTGCGTCATCGTACACTTTTGGTATAATGGAATCAATCGGAATTTCTTAAATTGACATATTTAAAGCGGATAAAAAGCTTTATCATTACGCAAATTTTTTTGAATTGAGGGCAGAGCAAATGAGTATTCCCAACATTTTATCAATAATAAGAATTGCGCTTATACCGTTCTTTCTGACTGTATATGTAAACGCACAGGCACAGCCTATGTTTTTGCTTTCAGGCGTCATTTTGCTTATATCAGGACTTACAGACCTTTTGGACGGATATATTGCGCGAAAATATAATATGATAACACAGCTGGGAAAAGTGCTTGACCCTTTGGCTGACAAGCTGACACAGGCAGCTGTGTGTCTTGCCATGGCTATCAGAATGCCGCAGATGGTGTATTTGCTCATTTTATTTGTATTAAAAGAGTTAATTATGCTGTGTGCAGGAATATTTTTAATACGCAAAAAAATAATTATAACTGCGTCAAAGTGGTTTGGTAAATTGTATACGTTTATTTTTTATTTTATAATGCTGCTTATAATTTCTCTGCCGATAAGAAATCCTATGGCGGTATTTTGGCTTTTAACGGCAGTGGCATGCTTTATGCTGTTTTCCTTTACAATGTATATCCCTATATTTTTCAATCTTAAAAATAACGGAAAACGCGGAGATAATTTAAAGAGAACAAAATAATTTAAAGATTTTCTGTGTGATAGCAATTTTGTAATAATAAGTTCATATGAATATTTTATAATCATACTCGATATGGGTATAGTTTTTTGACAACAACAGTTTATCTGATTGATATAAAAAGGTGTGAAAATAGGTTTCATAGCCTTGTTATAAACATTTTAAAGAAAAAATGTTTATAACTTTTTAGAAAGGAAGGGTTATTTTATGAATCAACTGATATGTTCCCGCTGCAAAAAAAGACCTGCGGTTGTATTTATGACTAAAATGGATGGAAATCAAACTACCAATGAGGGACTTTGCCTTACATGTGCAAAGGAGCTCGGCATAAAGCAGGTTGACGACCTTATAAAAAATATGGGTATATCCGAAGAAGAGCTTCAGGCAATGAGCGACCAGATGGCTCAGCTTATGAATCCTGACGGTGATTTTGACGGCGACTTTGATGACGATGAGGATACAGACCTCCAGCCGGGCGGCGCTCAGACATTCCCGTTTTTGCAGAGCATGTTCGGCGCAAACCCGCAGCATCA
The DNA here is from genome assembly GCA_944387335.1 of uncultured Clostridia bacterium. GTDB lineage: Bacteria > Bacillota > Clostridia > Oscillospirales > Ruminococcaceae > CALXEM01. Next base: position 4,645 of record CALXEM010000174.1, read on the forward strand.
GAATACTGACGACAAACGCGAGAAAGCTCCAAAATCAAAAAAGGATAAAAAATCAAAGAGAAAGTTTTTGGATAATTACTGCGAAAACCTTACACAAAAGGCAAAGGACGGCAAGCTCGATAAGATTATCGGACGTGACCGTGAGATTTACAGAGTTATTCAGATACTCAACAGAAGAACAAAAAACAACCCATGTCTCATAGGTGAGCCGGGTGTAGGTAAAACAGCGATAGCTGAGGGAATTGCTCTGAGAATAGCGTCTGGAGATGTTCCTGCAAAGCTTGCTGATAAGGAAATTCACCTGCTTGACTTAACTGCTCTTGTTGCAGGTACACAGTTCAGAGGACAGTTTGAAAGCCGTGTAAAGGGACTTGTTGACGAGGTGAGAAACGCCGGAAATATAATCCTGTTTATCGATGAGGTACATAACCTTGTCGGAGCGGGTGATTCCGAGGGTTCAATGAATGCGGCAAACATATTAAAGCCTGCACTCTCAAGAGGACAAATTCAGGTTATAGGCGCTACAACCTTTAACGAGTACCGCAAATACATCGAAAAAGACGCCGCGCTCGAAAGACGTTTCCAGCCTGTAACTGTAAACGAGCCGACAATAGCCGATACAATAAAGATGCTTTCAGGTATCAAGGAATATTACGAGCGCTATCACCATGTAAGTGTACCTGACGACATAGTAAAGAGCGCAGTTACACTTTCCGAAAGATATATCAACGACAGATTTTTGCCGGATAAGGCAATAGACTTGCTCGATGAGGCGTGCTCATGCGCCGCTTTGAGAAATAAAGAGCTCGCAGAGTATGATATGCTCACAAAGAAGATAGCGCTTCTCCACCATGAGGAATCCGAAATGGAGGAGACCACAACAGAGCCTGTTGACTATGAGAAATTAGCTAAAATAAAAGCTGAGGTTATGCGCCATGAGTCCAGAAAGAATGAGCTTGAGCCTGCTGTTTTGGCGGCTCAGGTAACACAGGACGATTTGGCTAAGGTAATAGAGCTCTGGACAGGAATACCTGCCAGCAGAATAAAGGAAAACGAGCTTTCCAAATTGGCTACACTTGAAACTGAGCTTAAAAAGAAGATAATAGGACAGGACGAGGCAGTAGACCTTGTTGCAAAAGCTGTCAGAAGAAGCCGTGTACAGATAACCGCACGCCGCAGACCTGCGTCATTTATCTTTGTCGGACCAACAGGCGTAGGTAAAACTGAGCTTGTAAAGGTTCTCGCTTCCGAGCTGTTTGACTCGACAGACCCGCTTATCAGACTTGATATGTCAGAATATATGGAAAAGCACGCTGTATCCAGAATTGTGGGTTCACCTCCTGGATATGTAGGCTATGACGAGGCAGGTCAGCTCACCGAGCAGGTACGCCGCAAGCCATACTCGGTGATACTGTTCGATGAGATAGAAAAAGCACATCCTGATGTAATGAACATACTGCTTCAGATTCTCGATGAGGGTAAGGTAACCGATTCCCACGGCAGAAAGGTGTCATTTGAGAATACCGTTATCGTTATGACTTCAAATGCCGGAAGCAATATTAAGGATACATCACTCGGCTTTAATAAAAACGCTTCACAGATAAGCCATGACAGAGCTATAAAAGCACTTTCAGAGTTTTTAAGACCTGAATTTATGGCGAGAGTAGACGAGATAGTTGTATTCCGTGCGCTTGATGAGAACGACTTTGCAAAGATTGCCGAGCTTTCACTGAATGAGATGAAACAGGTTCTCGCAGAGAGAGCAATAACACTCAATTACGACAGCGAGGCGCTTAATGTAATTGCTCATAAAGCATACGGCAATTCGAGCGGTGCAAGAGATATAAGAAAGATTATACGCCGCGAGGTGGAGGACAAAGTGTGCACAATGCTTGTTGAACACCCTGAGGAGAATATATCCATGATATATGTTTCAGCTGAAAACGGCGAGCTTGTAGTTAAAACTGTTTAAAAATTTAATCCGCATACTTTTACGGGAAAACCGTAAAGGTGTGCGGATTTTTTTAATTAAAATAAAACTAATTTATAGCGTCTTTTTCGGTGTGCTCTTGCTGAAAAGAGAAAATAACTGTATAATATCAAAGGACAATAATAAAACTATACGGTGCTTGCCGGAAAGGACTATAAATAATATGAAACTCGGTATGGTAGGTCTTCCGAATGTCGGAAAAAGTACACTTTTTAATGCTATAACAAATGCAGGTGCACAGGCTGCGAACTATCCGTTCTGCACAATAGAGCCAAACGTGGGCGTAGTTGCAGTTCCTGATAAGAGATTAGATGTTTTGGCTGAGATGTATGAGCCTGAAAAATTTACACCTGCAACTATTGAATTTGTTGATATTGCGGGACTTGTAAAGGGCGCTTCAAAGGGTGAGGGACTCGGAAACAAATTCCTCTCAAATATACGTGAGGTTGATGCAATAATTCACGTTGTGCGCTGCTTTGAGGACAATGAGATAATCCACGTTGACGGCGAGACAGGTCCTGCAAGCGCTATTGAAACAATAAATCTTGAGCTTAGATTCTCCGATATAGAAATTCTCGACAGAAGAATTGACAAAACTGCAAAAGCGCTCAAAGGCGATAAGAAATTAGCAGGCGAGCTTGAGTTTTTAAAAGACCTTAAAGCTCATCTTGAGGACGGAAAATCTGCAAGAAGCTATCAGTGCACAGAGGAAGAAGCTGAGATTTTGGCTGATATTCCGCTTTTGTCAAATAAGCCTGTAATCTATGTTGCAAATATGCGCGAGGACGATTTTGCAAACGGCATTGACGATAATAAATACTATGCTCAGGTAAAGGATATAGCAGCTTCCGAGAATTCAGGCGTTCTGCCGATATGCGCTAAAGTGGAAGAGGAAATAGCTGATATGTCCATTGAGGATAAGAAGATGTTCTTGGAGGACATGGGACTGGAAGAGTCCGGTCTTGACAGACTTATCAGAGAGAGCTATTCTCTGCTTGGACTTATATCCTACCTCACAGCAGGTAAACCTGAGGTACGTGCATGGACAATCACAAAGGGTACAAAAGCTCCTCAGGCAGCAGGTAAAATCCACACTGACTTTGAAAAGGGATTTATCCGCGCAGAGGTAGTTGCATTTGATGACCTTGTTGCATGCGGTACAATGACAGCGGCTAAAGAAAAAGGTCTTGTACGCCTTGAGGGCAAGGACTACGTAATGAAGGACGGAGACATCGTTCTGTTCAGATTTAACGTATAAATTTATTCTAAAATTAACGGCGGGCAAGACTAAAACACAGTCAGTTTTGTCCACCATTTTTATTTTTGCTGAAAAAATGCGATAAATATCGTCAATATATTTGATGTAAAATAAAATAGTGATAAAAGATTTAAAGATTTTTAACTAAACGGCATTTTTCTATTGTATAATAAAAGAAAAGCTTTTTTATGAAGTGTATTTTTGAAATTAAAATGTTGTTTTATATAATCTGACAGGAGGGGAAACTATGTCCACAGGAAAAATCCTTGTAGTTGATGATGACAAAAATATTTGCGAGCTGTTAAGACTTTACCTTGAAAAAGAAGGATATAATGTCTCTATTGCAAACGACGGAGAAGAAGCTTTACTGCGCTTTGCGGCAGATACTCCTGATCTTGTTTTGCTCGACGTTATGATGCCGAAGCTCGACGGCTGGCAGGTATGCCGTGAAATCCGCAAAAAATCAGAATGTCCTATAATTATGATTACAGCAAAGGGTGAAACATTCGATAAGGTATTGGGTCTTGAGCTCGGTGCTGACGACTATGTTGTAAAGCCTTTTGATTCAAAAGAGATAGTAGCCCGTATTAAAGCTGTTTTGAGAAGAAGCGTTAAAGCTGCTCCAGAAACAAATGTAAAAGAAGTGTCATACGATAAATTGGTTGTAAATATGACAAAATATGAGCTTAAAGTAGACGGCAAGGTTGTTGAAGCACCTCCAAAGGAGCTTGAGCTGCTGTTCCATCTTGCAAGCAATCCAAACAGAGTTTACACAAGAGACCAGCTTTTGGACGAGGTTTGGGGATTTGAATATTACGGCGATTCCAGAACAGTTGACGTTCATGTAAAACGACTCAGAGAAAAACTTGAGGGTGTTTCCGATAAATGGGCGCTTAAAACTGTATGGGGCGTAGGATATAAATTCGAGGTAAAAGAATAAACTAAGTTATGATTGGGGGCGCAGCCGCAATGGTGCGTCCCTTTCATGTATAACGAGAGGGTTGGACAAACTATGCAAAAGAGTCTTTTTGCAAAATACTATGCTATATGCTGCGCCATAATCCTTGTGAGCTTCACCTTGCTCGGAGCTGTTTTTTTAGGCTTTGCCTCACAGTATTTTAAAATAGATAAGCAGCGCCTTTTGCTTAGAAATACAAAACAGGCAGTAGTCGAAACAGTCAGCAACTATGAGAAGAACTCATATCAGTTTATTGACGCCAGAGTAGCTTCACTTTACAGAGTTTTCGGAGAATCAATAGATGCAACTCTGTTTTTTACAGACTTAAACGGTAAAACTATAATATGTACAGATGAAAATTCATGCATACACAAGACATATTCAGTGTCAAGCGATATAATACAGCAGGCACTGACAGGGGAATATAAGGAGATGGGCAGACTTGGCGGAATGTATCCGACAACGTATTATTCCGTTGCAATGCCTGTTGTATTGTCCGACGGCACACCGATAGGCGTTATATTTGCGTCATCTTCGTCTGAAAATCTGTCATATTTTCTGGTTGAGCTTTTAAATATGTTCCTTGTAAGCTCGCTTAGTGCACTTGTTATAGCATTTATTTTGGTTTACTTTGTTACAAGAAAAATGGTTATACCTTTAAGACGAATGGTAAATGCGGCACACAGCTTTTCAAAGGGCGACTTTACTATACGCGTGCCTGTTGAGGGCAGCGACGAGATAGCACAGCTTGCCAACGCGTTTAACAATATGGCGACAGACCTTGCAAATCTTGAGTCGACAAGGCGCTCATTTGTTGCAAATGTATCGCATGAGTTAAAAACACCGATGACTACCATAGCGGGCTTTATCGATGGTATTCTCGACGGCACTATATCCGCTGACAGAGAACGTCAGTATTTGAAGGTTGTATCAGACGAGGTAAAACGTTTAGCGCGTCTTGTACGTTCAATGCTCAACATTGCAAAGATAGAGGCAGGCGAAATGAAAATCTCTCCGAGTGCTATAAATATACACGACTTGGTGCTCAGGACTGTATTTACATTCGAGCAGGGCATTGAGGCTAAAAACCTTGATATAAGAGGTCTTGACAACGAAAAGGTTATGGTAATGGCTGATGAGGACTTAATTCATCAGGTAGTTTATAACCTTGTTGACAATGCAGTTAAATTTGTAAATGAAGGCGGATACATTGAGTTCAGCTATCGCACAGAGAATAATCTTACCTATATCAGCATAAAAAACTCAGGTGAGGGAATTGCTCCAAACGAGCTGCACAATGTATTCGACAGATTTTACAAGACAGATAAATCACGCAGCCTTGATAAAAAAGGTGTAGGTTTAGGACTTTATATTGTAAAATCCATAATAAATCTGCACGGAGGGGACATCATAGTAAATAGCATAGAGGGAGAATTCTGTGAATTTGTATTCTCGCTTCCAAGTGCAAAAGTACCTAAAATAAAGAGAAACGACTCCTCATTTATAATTGGCAAAAAACAGCAGCAGTAATTTGTGTATTTTTTGAAAACAATAATGTATTTAAGGCAAAAATGTTCATAAAATAAAAAAATATCTTTATTTCATGTTAATTTGTTTTTCACAATTATTGGATATTATAATAAACAGAAAACAACATAAGAGGGAGAGGTACCTATGATGGATCAAAATAACACATATAACAATAATGAAAATATGAACAATGAAAGCGGTACTGTTCAGAACAACGAAAACTTAAACAACACCACACCTAATGAAAACACAAATACTCAGATGAATGGTGCAGGTTGGACAGCATATGAAAGCACAGCTTATGAAAATACATCCTCATCAGACAATGTAAATCAGACAGCAAATACAACATCTGATTATACTCAGCCGCAAAACAATGCTTCACAGCCGAATGCAGGCAGCGATAATCAGTGGGACTATGCTTCATATGACACATATCGTGCATATACAAACCCGAATGCAAATTCCGAAGCAGGTACAAATCAATACAATGCTTCTCAGCCTAATACAAATCCTCCTAAAAAGCCGTCAGGCAAAAAGGGAGGAAAAGTAGTTTTGAGCATTGCAGGAGGAGTTTTGGCAGTAGCTGTTTTAGGCTTTTCCGTTTTCGGCGTTTACAGTGCGTTCTTTAATAAAGGCATTGTAAGCAATATGCTCAACAACAATACGACTGGTAATCAGTCGTCATCTTCTCAGGCAGACCCTAATCTTCCAAGCTTAAATATAAACGATACTCCTGAGAGTGAGCAGACAACCTCCGCCGACGGCATACTCACAACTGAGCAGATTGCAGAAAAAGTAAAACCTTCTGTTGTAGGAGTAGTACAGTATCAGTACAACAGCCAGTCAATCGCAGCTTCAGGCGAGGGTTCGGGCGTTATAATGACATCTGACGGATACATCATCACAAACGCTCATGTTATAGAGGATGCTTCCGGTATAAAGGTAGTTCTCAATAACGGCGAGGAATATGAGGCAAGAATAGTCGGTTCAGATACAAGAACTGATTTGGCTGTAATTAAAATAGATGCTGAAAATCTTACAGCAGCTGAGTTCGGTGATTCCGATGCATTAAAAGACGGTCAGAAGGTAATTGCAATAGGTAACCCTGGTGGACTTACATTTGCAGGAAGTGTAACTCAGGGTATCATTTCAGGAACAAACCGTATAGTATCATCTGACTACGGCGACATGGAATATATCCAGACAGATGCCGCTATCAACCCAGGTAACTCCGGTGGTGCTCTTGTAAACGAGTACGGACAGGTTATCGGTATAAACTCCGCAAAAATTTCCGATACAGATTATGAAGGTATAGGCTTTGCTATCCCTATGAATTCCGCAAAACCTATAATTGATGACCTTATTCAGAACGGACGTGTTACAGGACGTGTAATGCTCGGTATATACAATCCTATCGATGTAGATGAGATAGCTGCAAGAGTTTACGGCGTTCCTACAGGTGTTCAGATTACTTCAACAGACCCTAACTCTGACCTTGCTCAGAAAGGCGTTATCGCAGGCGATATAATCACAGCTATAAACGGCACAGCAATTTCCAGCACATCTGATATAAGAAATATCATAGATGATTTTAAAGTCGGCGACAGCGTAACACTCTCTGTTTACAGACGTACACAGCAGGGCGATAAGACATTTGACGTAAGCGTTACCCTTATGGAGGACACAACTACTTCTTCAACAGTTCAGCAGACTCCTAAGGTACAGGGCTAAGAGTTAAAATATTTTTTCCTCCTCAAAAAATGGTTCCGAATTTATTATTCGGAACCATTTTTAATTTTAAAGTTTAATTTTTCTTGAGGTGACCTCGGACGTAAGCTTTTCTTTATATCCGAGTTCTTCGGGGTAAGGCGGGATAAATTCGCTGTTGTGACCGAAAATATTTATTTCGTTTTCGTCAGCCTCAATAATAGCGAATACTGCGCCTTTGTACGGTGCTGTATATCTTAAATTCGGATATTTTTCTTCTATTTCATCGCAAAAGCGTTTTGCGGCATATTCTTCACCCAGCCAGCAGTTAGATATACTGTTGAGCATAAGGTATGATATAGAGTCTTTCTGAGAGAAAAAGTCTATATGCTCGTGTCCGTTTATGCACATAAGCACCTTTGACGGGGCGCTTTTCAGTATTTCGTGTAGTTCACGATAGTTTTTAATTGAGCGTTTGTCCTCGCTTAGACTCTGATGTGAAAACACAAAGCCCGGGTATTCTGTCTTTGAAAGGTCATCTTTGAGCCATTCAAGCTGAGTTGTAGGAAGTATCGGCTTGTGGTCGTTGTCGATGTCAAAGTAATTTCCGTTTTCGTAGGAATATTCCTCTCCGTCCTTTTCAAAGTAGTTTGCGTCGAGCACTATAAAGTGAAAGCCGCCGCAGTCAAATGAGTAATAGCACTCGTGTCCTCCGTGAAAAGCACATATATCGTCCTTTTTGCACATGTCCGTATCGTGGTTACCGATAACGTGGTATGACGGCTTTTCAAATGAACTGTACATTGAGATTATTTTTTCTTTGTCGGGATTTACAGCAGTGTCGAGCGAATTGGATATATTTACAGGCATGTTTTCCGCTTTGCACACACATTTTTTGCCGTAGTCGGGATAACAGAAATCGCCTAGCTCAATTATAAAGTCAACGTCGTTTTTTGAAGCTTCATCTAAAAATTCGCTGAGTCTTTTTACGGTGTCAGGCATGATGTCCACGTGCAAATCAGCCATTATCGCAAATTTTACCTTTCGCATTTTTTCACTCTCCTTTTATTATAAAGTCGGATTAAATATAATATATTACCGCATAATAACTGCGTCAATGTAAAAAACGAAAAATAATTTGTAAATAAAATGCTTTAACGGTGGCGGGTATAGGAGGTTTATGGTACAATAGTTAGCGGCGTTTGCCTAAAACAAAGATTTAATTTAAGTTTGAAAGGAATTAGTGTATAGATGATAACTGTTTCTGATGTAAGTTTGAGCTTTGACGGACAGAATTTATTTTTCGATGTAAACATAAAGTTTACTCCCGGCAACTGCTACGGTGTTATAGGAGCAAACGGAGCGGGAAAATCCACATTTTTAAGAATACTGTCAGGTGAGCTTGAGCCGACTAAGGGCGATGTAATAATGGACGATAAGGTGAGAATGTCTGTATTAAAGCAGGACCACTTTGCGTTTGACGCATATTCAGTGCTCGACACCATAATAATGGGAAACCGCAGGCTTTACGATATAATGAAGCAAAAGGAAGAGCTGTACGCCAAAGAGGACTTTACCGAGGAGGACGGCATACTTGCGTCTGAGCTTGAAAGCGAGTTTGCAGAACTCAACGGCTGGGACGCCGAAACAGAGGCGGCAAAGCTTATGCAGGGACTGGGACTCGGCGATGCGATACTCTATGAGGAGATGTCGGCACAGCCTGCAAAGGTAAAGGTAAAGATACTGCTTGCACAGGCGCTTTTCGGACAGCCTGATATAATACTGCTCGACGAGCCTACAAACCACCTTGACATACGCTCAATCGAATGGCTTGAGGAATTTTTGATAAACTATGAGGGCACAGTAATAGTTGTATCGCACGACAGACACTTCCTCAATAACGTATGTACCCACATAGTTGATATAGACTATACAAAGATAAAGGTATATGTCGGAAACTACGACTTCTGGTATGAGTCCAGCCAGCTTGTGCAGAGACTTATCAAAAATCAGAACAAAAAGCGTGAGGAAAAAATAAAGGAACTGCAAAGCTTTATTCAGCGCTTTTCTGCTAATAAATCCAAGTCCAAACAGGCGACTTCAAGAAAGAAAATGCTCGATAAGCTCACAGTTGAGGAAATGCCTGCATCTTCGAGAAGATATCCGTTTGTCGGCTTTAACATGGACAGAGAAGCCGGAAAGGATATACTCACAGTTGACGGAATAACAAAGACAATAGACGGCGTAAAGGTGCTCGACAATGTCACATTTACTGTTGCCAAGGGCGATAAAATAGCTTTTGTTGGTGACAGCGAGGTTGCAAATACTGCACTGTTCCAGATACTCATGGGTGAGATGGAGCCTGATGCGGGAACATTCAAATGGGGTATAAGCACGTCGCAGTCATATTTTCCAAAGGATAACTCGGAGTTTTTCAACGACTGTGACTTGAATTTAATACAGTGGCTTGAGCAGTATTCCACAGATACAACAGAGACATATTTAAGAGGCTTTTTAGGAAAAATGCTCTTCTCGGGCGATGAGGTATTAAAGCCTGTTAAAGTGCTTTCCGGAGGCGAAAAGGTGCGCTGTATGCTCTCGAGAATGATGATGTTCGGCGCGAATGTACTTGTTATGGACCAGCCGACAAACCATCTTGACCTTGAGTCTATAACAGCGCTCAACAACGGTATGACTGATTTTAAGGGAATGATACTCTTTACATCTCACGACCATCAGTTTATACAGACTATTGCAAACCGTATAATCGAAATTACAGACAACGGCATTATAGACAAGAGATGCACCTACGATGAATTTATAGAGTTTAAACGCGAGCATTTTATGATATGACGGTAACTAAAATACCCACGGCTTAATTTAAGCCGTGGGTATTTTTTATATCAGCTTTTTATTTTACGTTTTCCTTTGCTGCCGCAGAGGCGAGCTGACGGAATTTTTCGGCTTCCTGCTCCATTTCCTCCACAGTCTTTTCCTTTTGAGTTATTCCGTCTGTTGGATTATACTGCGGCGGGTTTTCTTCAAGGCGTTTTTTAGCTTTCTGGATTTCGTCCTTGTATTGAGGCAGCCACTCCTCGCCTGCTATGAGCATTTCGTCTACCATTTGCCTTATCTGAGTTGTGGTACACGCAGCGCCTGTCAGCGGATCCATGAGTGCTGCCTGATACAGCAGCTCTATATCTCCCGATACGGCAGCCTCAACTGCGAGCTTCTGCACCCATATGCTCTGCGAACAGATTGCCGCGCAGCCGAGCGGGAGGTCTCCTACCTTAGGGACGGAGATACCGATTTTATCGACATAGCATGGCACTTCGACAACACATTCATCGGGCAGATTTGAGATAGTTCCGTTGTTCATCACGTTGAAATGACCTCTGTAAGTTCTACCTGTTTCCAAAGCCTCTATGATATATCCGCCGTGCTCGGTGCTCCTAGACTCAGCGGTGAATTTAAACGGAGGTTCTTTAAGCCAGTTTGGAAAATCTGTCTCAAACCAGTTTCTGCTCTCGCGGCATACTCTGAGATAACCCGCAGTCTCGCCCTGAATCCATGAGCTTAAGTTAATCCACTCTTTCATCTCATCCTTGTGTGTGCGGTACCACGGCAGATATTCTGAAAGATGTCCGTTTGACTCTGTGGAGTAGTATCCGAAATTCTTTAATACATCAAGGCGTACATTTTCGTTTTCTATCATGTCGGGAATTGTCGGCAGAATTTCACGCAGCTCCTGCACGCGTTCTTTTCCGTCAGTCTTTACGCTTATGTACCATGTTTGGTGGTTTAATCCTGCGCAGATTATGTCTACGTCCTTTACATCTTTGCCCAAAGCGTCGGCAATCTGCTTGTGTCCGTGCTGAACTCCGTGGCAGAGTCCGTAAGTTTCCACTTTGCCGTATTTGTTGCAAGCCCATGTAACCATGGCGTTTGGATTTGAGTAGTTGAGCATAATACAGCCCGGGAGCGCCACTTCTCTTATGTCCTTGCAGAACTCGAGCATTGCGGCAATACCGCGTTGTCCGTACATTATGCCGCCTATGCACAGTGTGTCACCAACGCACTGGTCAACTCCATATTTCAGCGGAATGTCCACATCTGTGGCAAACGCTTCAAGCATTCCTATACGTACACAGTTGATTACATATTTTGCGTCCTTAAACGCCTCTCTTCTGTCGAGTGTTGAGTGAATTTTAATGGAAAGTCCGTTTTCGTCAATATCTCTTTGACAAAGCTGAGTTACCATTCTCAGGTTATCGGGGTTAATGTCAGTAAAAGCAACCTCAATATCCTTAAATTCAGGTACAGTCAATATGTCGGCTAACAGTCGTCTTGTAAAGCCAATGCTTCCTGCGCCGATAAAAGCTACCTTAAAGCTCATTGAAAATCCTCCTTACTTTTGCTATAATATCCGAAACAAGTAGATATTTGATATATCATGCCTTTAGTATATATCAGTTATTTAAAGCCTTCAACAGAGATATTTTGATAAAACAGGTGATTTTATGATATGCGAAAATATGGAAACTTTTGGATTTATGTTTTTGGAGTCAAAGCAGTCTAAGCTGATAAAGCTGGAGGGACTGGGATTAGAGTGCAGGGATAAAGACTACTTTTTTGACAATAAAAATAGGGCAGGGACAAGTTATCTTTTTCAGTACACTCTAAGCGGTGTGGGAATGCTGACTGTAAACGGAAAAGAACACACTGTCAAAAAGAACGAGGGCTTTTTTTTAAAGCTTCCGAGTGCTACCTCTTATGGTTTAACGCAGGCTCAGGATGAGTGGAGCTTTATGTGGGTAATAATTTCGGGTGCCGCTGCCGACAGTATTTACAATGAAATTTATGAGAATTACGGAAATCTGTTTTATTTAAAAGAGGATTCGTCCGCAGTTGCGTTTTTAAGGCATATGTATTTGCTGTCTAAAAACAATCAGGTCAATCAGAGCTTTTTTTCACAGGAGTTGGCGTTTTCCTTTCTCTGCCGCTTAAGTGACAGTCTGAGCAGCCCTGAAGAAAAGTTATCAGAGCTTGTTTTAAACGCAAAGAATATTGTCATGACGGAATACGGAAAGCTTCAGGGCGTCAGCGACATTGCACAGAGGCTTAAGGTTTCACAGGAACATCTGTCCAGAACATTTCGCAGGGAAACAGGTGAGCAGATTATAGATTTTCTTACAAAAACAAGGCTTAATCATTCAGTAGAGCTGTTAAGGGAAAAGAAGTTTAATTTAGATGATATAGCACAGATATGCGGATTTTCGTCGGGAAATTATTTCGGAAAGGTTTTTAAACGGTATGTAGGCGTATCGCCAAGAACTTTTCAAAACGACCCTGTTTACAGTAAATACTCCAATATCGTTATTTTTAATTAGACTACTTACACATCTCTTGAAAAAGGAAGATAATTATAAGTTAACACAGTTTAATACAGCGTTAAGAGCGTATTAACATTCAATATACTTGAGCTGACGAGAAATTATATATATAATTAAGTATTATAGATAAATTTATGAAATGACGGGAAGAAAAACTATGCTATATACAGAACGTGCGGAACTGATTTTGCAGCAGTTAAAATTACAGTCAACGGTTAAGGTCGGAGAGCTGAGTAACATGCTTTCGGTGTCGGTGGATACTGTACGCAGAGACTTAAAGGCTATGGAGCAGAGCGGACTTATAAGGTGTGTAAGAGGCGGCGCGTGTTTGCCAGAGTCCATGGCTTCATTTTTAAACTTTACAGGCAGGGAAATAGTAAACAGCGATTTAAAGCGTCAGGCTTGCCGCAAGGCGTTGGAGTTTATAAAAAACGGAGACGTAATAGCGTTAAATTCCGGAACAACAAATACAATATTGTCGCAGGAGCTTATAAATATTGATAAAAACATAACTGTTGTGACAAACAACTATGCCGCAATAGATGTTTTAATGCAGAGTCCTTCTATTAAGCTTATTGCAATCGGCGGAAATATAGATATGCTCGAGCGCTCGTCCTATGGCACTGTATGTGAAAACGAATTCGGAAAATATTATCCTGATATAGCGTTTTTGTCAGTAAATGCTGTCAATTACAACGACGCATTTACCGATTTCAGATATGGTGAAATCGGAGTTATGCAGCTGCTTGCAAGGACATCTAAAAAGGTCATTGCCGTTATGGATTCAAGCAAGCTCGGCAAATGCTCTAAGAAAAGAGCACTTGAAAAAGATGAGGTGGATTTACTCATTACAGACAATAATGTGTCTGATGAGATATGCGAAAAATATAAAGAAAACGGTATTTTAATCTTATAGCCGAAAGCCAAAAAGGTCCGGATTTTATCCGGACCTTTTATTACTTATACTTTACATTCATTTAACCGGCTGTTGCTTGTTATTGCTGTTTTTTGCGGTATATAATTTAGATGCGATAAGAAAAAAGCAAAAAACAGCAAATTAAAGCAAAGAGGTGCTAAGATTAAGATGGACATTAAGACAGAAGCAAATCAGAAAATACAGATGGTTGTATTTGACTGGGCGGGTACAACGGTAGATTACGGCTCAAGCGCGCCGAGCACAGTATTTGACAGAGTATTTACAGATGCGGGAATTTCCCTTACAAAAGAAGAGATAAACCGTCCTATGGGAATGGAAAAGAAAAAACACATAAGAGAACTGCTTTCATATGAGACAACAACAAAGCAGTGGAAGAAAAAATACGGCAGATATTGGGACGAAAACGACGTCAATAATCTCTATGAAAAATTTGAGGAAACTCTTTACAAGGTAGTAGCTGAGTACAGCGTTCCGATAGACGGAGTTGTAAAGACAGTTGAAAAGCTCAGGAATGACGGAATAAAAATTGCCTCCACAACAGGCTATACATCACAGATGATGGAGCAGGTTATTCCAAATGCAAAAAAACACGGCTACGAGGCAGACTGCGTTATAACACCTGATATTACAGGAGCAAGCAGACCTACACCGTTTATGCTCTATGAGTGCATGAAAAAGATGAATGTATATCCTCCGTGTGCAGTAGTTAAAGTCGGTGATACAGTTGTGGATATCCTTGAGGGAAAAAATGCAGGAGCATGGAGCATAGGAATACTTGAGGGTTCAAACCTTTTGGGACTTACAAAGGAAGAATATGCGTCAATGCCGTCAAACGAGCTTGAGAAATTAAAGCAGAGAGCGGCAGAGAAATACACAGACGCCGGAGCAGATATGGTAATAGATTCAATAAACGAGCTGCCTGAAGCTATAAAAGAGCTTAACAGACGTATGGAAAGATAGGAAGTGCAGATTAACATGAATTACTTTTATAATCCTGTCCGTACATATGAGGGCGAGGGCACAATAGAGCTTTTGAGCGATGTAATAAATTCAATGAACTTATCATCAAAACGTGTTTTGATAATAGGCTGGTGCGAAAAGGTACTCGAAAACAATGCTTTTTTAAAGCTTTCTCAAACAGGCTGTGAGGTGCGTTCAATAGCTTTTACCGCTTCAAATCCAACAGTTGAACAGCTCTTTGAGGTGTATGAGAATACAAAGGATTTTGCTCCTGATGTAGTAGTTGCAGTTGGAGGCGGCAGCATTATGGACGTTGGTAAATCTCTGTGCTGTCTTTACGGTAAAGATATAGACAATGTGGATATGCTCAGAGAGGTAATAGCAGATAAAAAATTCCTCGGACCGGCGGCAAAGTGGATAGGAATTCCTACAACAGCCGGAACAGGCAGCGAGGTAACCTGCTGGGCTACTATATGGGACCCGCAGAAAAATGCAAAGCGTTCAATAGAGGACAGCGAAAACTATGCGTATGCAGCACTTGTTGACCCTGATTTGGCAAAGGCAATGCCTGTGAAGCTTGCGGTATCCTCCGCTTTGGACGCAGCAGCACACGCAGTTGAGAGCTATTGGGCAAAGAGAACAAACTGCGCTTCAAGAGCGTTTGCACTGCATGCAATAAAGACAATCATGGGCAATATAGACAGTCTTCTTAAAGGTGAAGAAAAGTCACATGAGTTTATGGCTCAGGGAAGCATGCTTGCAGGCATGGCTTTCAGTAATACAAGAACAACTGCATGTCATTCGATTTCATATCCGCTGACAATGCACTACAATATCCCGCACGGCGCCGCTGTAAGCATGCTTTTAGCGCCAGTACTTAAAATGAATGCAGAGAGTATAGATGGCATTGAAGCTTTGCTCGACGCACTTGGTGTAAAAGATGCAGATATGCTCAAAGAGAGAATAGAGAGCATTTTAAAACAGTCAGGACAACCTGTAAGCCTTAAAGAATGGGGTGTAAAAGAAAACGACCTTGATATGCTTGCAAAACAGGGCATAACAAAGGGACGCGCTGACAATAACCCGATAGAGATTACCGAAGAGAAAGTAAAATCAATTTTAGAAAGCATATATTGATAAAATTTTTTAGAAGAAGGAACGGTAGAATATTATGAAGTACAATCGTAAATTGACAGCAATCGCACTTACAGGAATTATGGCAGCAACAATGTTTACAGGCTGCTCACAGGGAAAAGCAACTTCAAACGGCCCCGGAGGAGAGGACGGCGAATTCACAATAGCATATGCTCCGAATGAGTCTACAACAGAAAGCGCAGACGCAAGAAACGGACTTGCAGAGGATTTGAGTGAAACTCTGGGCTGCAAAGTCGAGGAAATTCAGGCAAGCGACTACAACGCTATCATCGAGGCTCTGCGTACAGGAAAAGCAGACATGGCATACATGGGTTCTCAGGCACTTGCTCTGGGTGTTGAGCGTACAGATTTGGAGCCAATCGTAATGAAAGCCGAGGACGGCGACCGTGATAAGGCTGTCTATCACTCTGTGCTCATCACAAGAGCTGACAACAGCGAGATAAATTCCATCGAGG
>CALXEM010000175.1 GCA_944387335.1 uncultured Clostridia bacterium
TTTAACAAGTGAGAGAACGTCTTTCCATGTAGTTCCGAACATTGTAGGAACATCTGTATAGAGCTTGCTCTCGAGCATCTTCATTACTACCGGCATACCGCCTGCACGGTAGAAGTCCTCAATGGAATAAGGTCCGCTCGGAATAACGCCTGTGATACATGGAATTTCCTGTGCAAGACGGTTAAAGTCTTCCATTGTGATATCCAAATCAAGCTCTTTTGCCATAGACAAAATGTGAAGTACAGCGTTTGTAGAACCTGCGATAGCCATATCAACCATAATTGCATTGAGCAGTGTCTCTCTTGTAATAAGCTCTTTAGGTGTTACGCCGCGTTTTGTAAGGTCAACGATGAACTCGCCTGCCTCACGGGATTTACGAATCTTGAGGTTATCTGCTGCCGGAATGTTTGCTGTTCCCGGAATAACGAGGTTAAATACCTCACCGAGCATCTGCATTGTGTTTGCAGTACCCATTGAAGGACAAGCACCAAATGAAGGGCAAACGAACTCCTCGAGCTCCTCAAGGCGTTTAATCTCAGCTTTGTACTCGTCGCTGTTCTTGTCGATATTGTCTTTCTGAAGTTTAAGTGTAGCTACGTCAAGCTCAGCCTCAACAATCTTCTTACCACAGTAGTGACCTGTCAGCATGCTTCCGCCTGTTACAACTATAACCGGAAGTCCGAGACGGCAAGCTGCAAGATATGCACCTGCAATGATGTTGTCGCAGGAAGCGATGAGAACAAGACCGTCAAAGTTATGTACTTTTGTTACAAACTCGATAGACATTGCAACGGCATCACGGCCTGCAAGCTCATATTTAAGCTCCTCAGCTCCGTTTGCAACGTTTCCGCATGTAGCAGGTACGCCGAACTCAAACGGTATTCCTCCGCCTGCCCAGATACCCTGTTTTACAGCCTCACCTATCTGACGAAGGTGTGCAGAACCAGGAGAACCCTCCATAAATGAGTTTGCAACTCCGATATGCGGCTTTCTCTTAATGTCTTTGTCTCCGTATCCGCTGGCCTTAAGCATTGTTCTTCTGTGTGTTGCTTCTGGTCCAGTCCAATAGCTTCTTGTCATATCCATGATTATATACCTCCTGTTATCAGTCTAAATTAGTTCCGACATTTAATTTTACAGCACGCTGATATATGTATTCAGCGACCATAATATCAAACAGAGCCATACCGACAGACTTATAAAATGTAGTGCCGCTCACGTCAATTTTGCTATCGAGCACTTTTCCGAGTGTTTTAATGTTTTCCTCCTTAAACCAGCCCTCACGGATTGGTGTTGCAAGGTCGCCTGTCTCCTCTTTTGCAAAATCTACGTCAATGTATATCTGGTCAAGTGTTTCAAATATTGCCTGTGGATACTCCTGCATTGTAGGCTTATATGAGCCTATTCCTATAAAATGTTTTCCCTTTAAGAGCTCTGGTTTATTTGGAAGAACAGGTTTAGGAGATGTTGTAACAGTTACAATAACCTCTGCCTGTTTTACAAGATTTTCAACGTCGCTCTCTACATGTACATTTACATCAGGAAGCTCTGCCTCCAATTTTGCCTTAAACTCTTTTGCCTTGTCCTCAAATATATCGAATACATAAATATCCTTTATAGGACGAATGCGTGTTGCGTAAAGGCACTGATGAAATCCCTGTACACCTGTTCCGACAATACCGAGCTTTGTCACATTTTCAGGTGTTGTATGACGGATACCGCATCCGCCTACTGCTCCTGTGCGGAATGCTGTAAGAGCAGAGCCCTCCATCATGCATTTGACTTTTCCTGTCTCATTGTCATTGAGCATCATAAGTCCCTGAATTGTAGGAATTCCCTTTTTAGCATTGTCTGCAAACAAAGTCAAGAACTTTGTTCCCTTTACCTTTTCAGTAAAGCAAGGCATGTACAGATATGTCTCCTTGTCGTTGCGATTTACAGTAATACGGTCAGGCTGTACATAGTCGCCTTCCTCGTATAGACGCATAGCATTTTCAATTATTGATATAACTTCTTCATGGTCAATAACACGTGAGATGTCATTTGCGTTCAAATACAGCATGGTAAATACCCCTTTCATGTAGTAGTTACTTTGTGTAGCTCATACCTTTATTTTAACATATAAAAAAGACTTGTCAACGTTTTAACAAGTCTTTTTTTAATAAGTTTTATTTTTTGTATATGTTTCTTACTATGTGCATCTGGTCGCCAAATTTTTCCTTTGTATTATCATCCAGATGTTCCAAAATATTCGCGGTGTATCCGTCGTGAGCTATGTATTCCTTTGATAGGAACACCATTGGATAAAAGTGTGTAGTTACGGCGTTTGCCACCTTATAGGAAAAGATTGTGGATAAAATCATCAAATCATTGTCGGCTACAATATTTACCCAGCGCGAGCCCATTTCCTTTCGCTTTTCCTTTTCAAAATGGTGTTTATAGAAACGTTTTAAAGGCACATCGTAGTTTGAGGTTTCACTGAACAATATCAGAATATAATTATCAATAGTTTTTTCCTTATCCTGCAAAAGCGCAATTAAATCGTCATCCAAATCCTCTACCCAAATTTGAATAAGCAGTTCATTTTCAGCGTTTTTTATGCAGGTCTTACAGCGCATTAAAACATTCTCGTAGCCTTCAATACTCCAAATTTCGTTGCGGTCAAATGTAGTTTTTGAGTGCTGGCGCAGTGATTCCTTTAAATCAAGCAAATCTTTTTCAGTATTGTGCTTTAAAGCGTCTATAAATTCCTCGACATCAACTGCACTATAAAGTACTTGTTCATTATTAGCTTTACGTACAGCTCCCTTTTTTAGGAGTAGCTCCAAAGTATTATAGACCTTTGAGCGTGGAACGCTTGACATTTTGCTTATCTCATAGCCTGTTCCCTGTCCTATTTCAAGCAAGGTTGTATAAACCTTTGTCTCATATTCGGTAAAGTTATATTTTTTCATCAATGTAATTATATCTGACATAGCAAACCTCTTTTCTTTTTTATATTATAATTCATAAACATAAAGAAGAAAAGATAAAACTTTAATATACTGCTGTGATAATACAATGATATAAAAATAAAAAAGAAAAGAGCGTGCATGCACTAAACATACCCGCTCTTTTAAATTCAGTTAAGAATAAAATTATTCAGCGTCAACCTTGCTCATGTGTTTGATGAGAGCAAGAACTTTGTTTGAATAACCCCACTCGTTGTCGTACCAGGAAACGAGTTTTACAAAGTGATCGTTGAGCATGATACCTGCTTTTTCATCGAAGATAGATGTGTGAGCATCGCCGATGAAGTCAGAGGAAACAACATCCTCGTTTGTGTAACCGAGAATGCCTTTGAGCTCGCCCTCAGAAGCAGCTTTGATAGCTTTGCAGATCTCCTCGTATGTTGTAGCTTTCTCGAGGCTTACTGTAAGGTCAACAACAGAAACGTCAAGAGTAGGAACACGCATAGACATACCTGTGAGTTTGCCCTTCATCTCAGGAAGAACGAGTGCGCAAGCTTTAGCAGCACCTGTAGAGGATGGAATGATGTTGCCAGCAACAGCACGTCCGCCTCTCCAGTCTTTCTTAGAAGGACCGTCAACAGTTTTCTGTGTACCTGTTGTAGAGTGAACTGTTGTCATAAGACCCTCTTTGATACCGAAGTTCTCGTGAACAACTTTAACCAATGGAGCAAGGCAGTTTGTTGTGCAAGAAGCGTTAGAAACAACTGTCATGTCCTTTGTGTACTTATCCTGGTTAACACCCATAACGAATGTAGGTGTCTCTTTGTCCTTTGCAGGAGCAGAGATGATAACTTTCTTAGCACCGCCTACAAGGTGAGCAGAAGCTTTCTCAGTTGTTGTGAATACACCTGTGGACTCAACAACATACTCAGCGCCGCACTCAGCCCATGGAATCTCTTTAGGATCCATTTTAGCATAGAATTTGATCTCTTTGCCGTTTACAACGATAGCGTCGTCTGTGTAGCTGATCTCGCCTTTGTACTGACCGTGAACTGTGTCATATCTGAGCATATATGCACAGTAGTCAGGTGTCATGAAAGGATCGTTGATGCCTACAAACTCATAGTCAGGGTTATCAAGACCTGCACGGAAAACAAGTCTTCCGATACGGCCGAAACCATTGATACCAATTTTAATTGCCATGATTATTATTCCTCCTGATTTTAAAAATCTATTTATATAATATACCAAAACTTTCACAGTTACAAGTGCTTGTTATAATTTTAACACTAATTTTTAAAATTATTTTTTATTTTTAAGGGTTTATGGTATTGTACAGCACATATTATTTGAATTAGCGTATAAAATATTCCTTGCAGAGAAAACTGCACAAAATACAACTTCGTCATAATATGACAAATTTCGACAAAAGTCATTTACTTTCCAACCTTGGTTAAGTATAATTATTTTATACTTTAAGGACTATAATCTATTGACTTTTTTAATAATAGTGTTCAATCTATTTATTTTCTTGTGAGAGGAGATGAATCCGATTGTCCCCTCATTCGGATTTAGAATATATAGAAAAATTATATTCTCAGTCCACCGCACCTGTTGCCGTGGCCGACAAAAAATTAAATATAATATGGACTAATAATGCTGCCGCCACTCTCTACCCTTCTCTTACAATGCCCGACGGTTTTATTTTTATAAATTCAGATACAGATAAAATATCCGCTCAATTATTTGACAAAAAATCTCTCACAATAACTTCCGACTCATTTTTATTTTCCGGAGCATTGATTTCGCTTACCTACATTGAGCAGTCAGCATTAGTGCTTATAAATTTTTCTCCTGTATCACAGGAGGACTATAAAACAGCCGTATCAAACGACAAAGCAATATCATCATTTTCAAATCAGTTCCGCTCACCGCTGACTATAATATTTTCAGCGCTTTCATCAATTTCGCGCCAACTGCAAAAGGACGGTATTCAAAAAAACGAAGCTGTCTTTGATTCTTTGAGAACAGTCAACCGCAGCTGCTACAACATTCTCAAAAACTGCAATAATATTGTAATGTTCAATAAATATAAAACAGCTTCAATTCAATCTGATTTTCAAAGAGTAAGTGTAAAAAATTATTTTTCAGAGCTTTTCAAGGCTGTAAGCATATTTACAAACGCTCTTTATATACCGCTTGAAATAAACCTTGAGGAAAATGTAGATATAATCTGTGACCCGGATAAAATAGGTCTTGTATTTATAAATCTAATCGCAAACTGCTGCAAATTTACACGTCCTTCAAATAAGATAACTATCTGTGCCAAAAAATCCGGCGAACGGATGGTTTTTACCGTGTCAGATTTGGGCTGCGGTATGTCAGAGCACGTTTTGACACACGCCTTTGACGCATTCTTTTCATATGACCCTAAAATGCAGTACTGCTCATCAGCCGGGCTTGGCCTTACAATAGCTAAACTCATTATCACAGAACATCACGGCACTATTGCAATCGAGTCAAAGAAAAACGTCGGTACAAAGATTATCTTTTCACTTCCGATATGCGGCGAAAACGAAAAAAATATACCGCTTAAATTCTCCGCTCCGTCGTCAGATTACCTGTCGGATAAGTTCTCCGATTTATTTATTCACATGTCCGAAACAAGCAACTGCCCTATGGCATAAACAGCGTTAAATAAAGTATTGATTTTTTCATATTATTGTTTTAAAATTGTGGCAGTTGATTAAATCTGCGTATTTTAAAAAAATAATATTTAAAAAGGTGGTACGAATAATGCTGAAAGTAGCTGTTGTCGGCGTCGGCGGTATGGGTAACGTGCACGTAAACGCTTATCGCAGAATGGATGATGTTAAAATTGTAGCTCTCTGCGATGTTGTTGAGGAAAAAATAAACGATTTATGTGCTCAGACAGGCGCTGCAAAATACACTGACTACAAAAAAATGATAGACAATGAGGAAATTGATATCCTCGACGTAGTTACTCCTTCATATATTCATAAGGAAATCGCTATCTATGCTATGGATAGAAAGATAAACGTAACAACTGAAAAACCTATCGCACTCTGTGAGCAGGACGCCAAGGATGTATTTGAAGCAGCTTACAGAAACGGTGTGAAATTTATGGTTGCACACGTTCTGCGTTTCTGGCCTGAGTATCAGGCTCTTAAAAAAGCTGTTGACGAGAAAACCTACGGCGAGCTTATAGATGCAAGATTTTTCCGTATAGGCCGCGCGCCTAAATGGAGCTGGGATAACTGGATGATGGATAAAGAGCGCAGCGGACTTGTTCCGTTTGACCTGCACATCCACGACCTTGACTTCATCATGTATATGATGGGCGGCAATATGCCTGATAAAATCAATGTAAACAGAGTTACAAACATGGAGACCTCTACAATGGATCACGTAATGGCAACTTACGTATTCGGCGATAAGGTTATAAACGCTGAGGCTGCTTGGTTTGACTCTACATATCCTTTCACAGCGGGATACCTTGTACACTTTGAAAACGCTATCATGGAGTATAACGGCAAAACTGTTACAGTTTATCCTAGAGATAAAGAGGGCTATGTGCTTGACATGGGAAATGAAAACGCACAGGCAACAGGCATTAATCTCCCTGACACAGATGCTTACTACAACGAACTGCGTTACTTTGCAGACCATGTAAAGGCAAATGAGCCGATAGACTGCATGAAGGAAGCAGAGCTTACAAACGTACTCAATATAATTGACAATCACTTCTAAACAAACAACATTCGGCTGTACCGTAAGCCTTTCTTTATGGTACAGCCGTTTTTTAATACTTTAAAGAGGAGAAGTAAAAAGTTGAATAAGAATTTTTCATTAAATAAGACCGTTGAAATAATAATAAATGTTGCCCTGATACTGCTCGGCAATACAATACTCGCCTTTGGAGCGGCGGCCTTTGTAATTCCCAACAACTTGGTTTCGGGAGGAAGCACAGGTCTTTCCCTGTTTGCAAACCACGCTTTCGGAATTGACATAACTCTGTTTATCTCCATCTTTAACCCCGCCATGTTTATTTTGGGCTTTATAATGCTCGGCAAAAAATTTGCCCTCACAACTCTTATAAGCAGCTTTTACTATCCGTTTATACTCGGTGTATTCCGCTCATTCCCCGCTCTCACAACACTTTCAGATGACAAGCTGCTCTCGTGCATATATGCAGGTCTGCTTTTGGGCGTCGGTGTAGGCTTGGTGCTGAGAATGGGCGCTTCCACGGGAGGTATGGACATTCCGCCGCTTGTCCTAAACAAAAAGCTCGGATTTTCTCTCTCTGTTACAATATACGCATTCGATACGCTCATTCTCCTATCGCAGATACCGTTTTCATCGTCGCAGGAGGTACTGTACGGCATAATCGTTGTACTGCTCACATCGCTTACAATAAATCAGATACTGCTTATCGGTCAAAAACAGACGCAGGTCATGGTGATAAGCGAAAAGCACGAGGAGATAAACGAGCTAATACACACCCAAATAGACCGAGGCTCTACCCTTTTGCGCTCCATTTCGGGATATAAAAAAGAGGAACAGCAGATTGTATTTACCGTAATATCCCACAGAGAGCTTTTACAGCTTAAAAACCTTGTTATGTCCATAGACCCTAAGGCATTTATGATAATATCTCAGGTAAACGAGGTAAAGGGACGAGGCTTTACTCTTGATAAGCATGACTGATATAATAGTATGAAAAAGGAGGCTGATAATGTGACAAAAATACTGCTTGTTGAGGACGACAAGGGAATTGTAGAAAATCTGACTGAGTTTCTCTGCAAAGAGGGATACAGCGTAAAAAACGCCAACGGTCAAAGCGACGCTCTCGAACTTTTGCAGACAGAACAGTTTGACTTAGTCCTTTTGGATATATCTTTAGCCGACGGAAACGGCTTTTGTGTATGCTCGGCAATAAAATCCTCCTACTCCTCCCTGCCTGTAATTTTTCTAACAGCTTCCTCGGACGAATTCAGCACAGTTACTGGCTTTGAGCTCGGC
>CALXEM010000176.1 GCA_944387335.1 uncultured Clostridia bacterium
CGATGCCACAGCTCTGCAAGAGGCGCGCAGAAGGCTTATATTTGAAGAGCTCTTTATTCTCTCGCTTTCGCTGTCGATGGTAAAGAGTGAAAACAGTGCAAAAAAACCGCTTAAATTTTCTGACTTCGATATATCAGAATTTACCTCTTCCCTGCCGTTTAAGCTTACGAATGCACAAAACAGACTTATACGCGAGGCGTGTGACGACATGATGCACTCAAAAAAACCGATGAACCGCCTTGTACAGGGAGATGTCGGCTCAGGTAAAACTGCCGTTGCCGCCGCCTGCATATGGTTTGCGTTTAAAAACGGTTATCAGAGCGTTATGATGGCTCCTACTGAAATTTTAGCCGAACAGCATTACAATACGCTGAGCAAAATGCTCTCACCTTTCGGGATAAACACAGCTATTTTGACAGGCTCAATGACAGCCAAGCAAAAGCGACTCGCAAAGGAGGACATAGCCTCAGGCAAAGCCGATGTAGTTATCGGTACCCATGCACTCATAGAAAATTCGGTTGAATTTAATAATTTGGGACTTGTAATAACCGATGAACAGCACCGCTTCGGAGTAGCTCAGAGGATGGCGCTCACGCAAAAGGGACAAAATCCGAACGTGATGGTAATGTCGGCAACACCTATCCCGAGAACGCTTGCATATATAATTTACGGTGACTTGGAGTTATCTGTCATAGATGAAATGCCGAAGGACAGAATCCCGATAAAGACATACTTAATTTCAACCGAAAAGCAAAAGCGTGCTTATAACTTCATAAAAAACCACATAGACAGCGGCAGGCAGGCATATATAGTATGCCCGCTCGTTGAAAATTCAGAAGGTGACGACAGCTTAAAGTCAGCAGTAGACTACGCCGAACATTTGGCTGAAACTGAGTTTAAAGGATACACTGTCGGCTGTCTGCACGGCAAAATGAAGCCTGCTCAAAAGGAAAAAATAATGCAGGACTTTAAGGACAACAAAATCCAGCTGTTAGTTTCCACAACGGTCGTTGAAGTCGGCGTGGATGTTCCGAACGCCGTCGTAATGATGATACAGAACGCCGAGCGCTTCGGATTAAGCCAGTTGCATCAGCTCAGAGGACGTGTCGGCAGAGGCAGTTATGAGTCTTACTGCATACTTGTATCGGATTCACACAGCCGTCAGACAATCGAGCGCCTTAAAATGATATGTTCGTCCTCCGACGGATTTAAAATATCCGAATTTGATTTACAGTTAAGAGGTCCGGGTGACTTTTTCGGTTATCGTCAGCACGGTCTGCCTACTCTAAAGATAGCAGACATGCTATCTGATATAAACTTGCTTGAAAAAGCTCAAAACTCAGCAAGAAAGCTCTTATCATACGACCCACAGCTCAATTTGCCCGAACATTCCGACTTAAAAAAAGCCGTGGAAAAGATGCTTACTTTTTCGGCATAGCTGTATTTATACGGATTTTTTAAAATATATTTGAAAAGCCTTTTATAACGTATTATAATATATATGCCAAAGCTTTAAGGCGATTGGGATTTAAACATGATATTTGAAGAAAGGAGCGCTTACCGAATGATACTTACGGTGGATATCGGCAATACAAACATAAAGTTAGGCGGATTCACTGACGGGGAGCTCGTTTTTACAGCGTGCTTTTCCTGCGAAAAAAGCTATACATCCGACCAATATGAATATGTATTAACACAGATATTCTCTCAAAAGAACATTTCTCCTAAAGAGATAGAGTGTTCTATAATATCATCGGTGGTACCTCCTGTTTCAGATACGGTAAAAAAAGCGCTTAAAAACCTCACGTCAAAAAAAGTGCTGACCTTGTGCACCGGCATTAAAACCGGACTCTTTATAAAAATGGAGAACCCCTCCAGATTAGGCAGCGACTTTGTATGTGCGGCGGTTGGCGCAATGCAGATAACAAAGGCGCCATGCGTAGTGTTTGACCTTGGCACTGCAATCTCTGTTACCGCTATCGATTCTTCAAAAGCGCTCATAGGAACGGCAATTTTACCGGGGCTTTCCTCTTCGGTAAGCTCACTGTGGCAAAACACCGCTCAGCTTCCTATGATAAGTCTTGAGCAGAATACCCCTCTGCTTGGGAAAAACACTCAGGACTCAATGCGTGCAGGCTCCCTTTATGGTACAGCCTGTGCAATAGACGGACTTTTCGCCCGATACAGACAGCTTCTCTCAGATGAGACACAGCTCATACTCACGGGAAAAGATGCACATCTTGTATCTAAATACTGTCTGTCGGATTTTATTCTCGACGAGAACTTAAATTTAAAGGGGCTTTATAAAATCTGTCTTAAAAATATGTAAAATCCGAGCGTCTTAAAAGATTTGGGACATTATTTTGCACCGTATCCATATTTTAAGGAACGGAAGCAAGGAGGATTTATATGACAACAACAAAAAACACCCGCACACTCGTTCAAACAGCACTTTTACTGGCACTCATCACAGTGTTGTCTATCACACCACTGGGCTATATCCCTATCGGCGCAATTAGAGCTACAACAATACATATCCCCGTTATAATCGGAGCTATTTTGATGGGACCTAAAATCGGCGCTATTTTGGGCGGATATTTCGGTCTTACAAGTCTTTTGGTAAATACCTTTACCCCTACTCCGACATCATTTGTATTTACTCCTTTCTATTCAATCGGAGACATCGGCGGTAACTTTTGGAGCCTTGTAATCTGTTTTGTACCTCGTATACTTATCGGTGTTGTTGCGGGCTATCTTTTCAGATGGATATCAAAAGTTGACCGTACACAGATAGGTGCCTGTATTGTTTCCGGACTTGCCGGCTCTATGGTAAATACAATACTTGTAATGGGCGGTATATACCTTTTGTTCGGCGAGAGCTACGCTGCTGCAAAACAGGTTGATATAACTGCTCTGTTCTCCATCATTATGAGCGTTATTACAGTAAACGGCGTTATGGAAGCAATAGTTGCAACAATTTTGGCAACAGCAATATCCAAACCGCTTTTAAAATATTTAGGTGTTAATTCACCGGCAAAAAAATAAATTAAATATAAAAAAATTAACCTCTGTGATATACCTCAAAAGTATATCACAGAGGTTTTTTAGTTTTTAAACTATTGAAATTGAAAAAATCTCAAGCAGCGAGAAAATGATAAACAGTACCATTCCCGCATTCATCCAAAAGCATTCCATTGACTCAGCGGTGTCCGTACGCTCCTTTTCAGTGCGTTTTACAAATATTTTTTTTCTGAAATCAAAGAAAAACACAAGAAATCCGATAACGCATATTAAAGCCAATGCTCCTAAAACGACAAATGAGCCTGTCTTTGACACAACCAAAGTCAGCTGAGGAACTATGACATAACATATCAAATTAACAACTGAATGAAGTGCAAGTGAATATTTTATGCTCATCGTGTTTATTGCTATGTATGAGAAAACTATACCGCACACAAAATACGGGAAAAGCTTGTCCACAGCACCGCTGTACAGCATATATATGAACGCCGACGAAAACAGTGCGGCGTCAACACCGAAGCGCAGAAGCTCTCTTAATATCAACCCTCTGAAAACAGCTTCCTCGACTATCGGCAAAAGGATTACATAGAATATGATAGTTGAGAAAAGTTCAGACGGTATAAACGGATTGGGCACACTTATCGGACTTGACATATTTACAAACGACAGCATCCAGCCGCCTAAGATTGAAAGATAGCCCGAAATATAAACAGCGGCTATACATATGCTCGATAGCTTTAACATATCAAAAGCCTTTATTTTATCTAAACCTATAACGCCTATGCTGGACGCTGTATTCTCATTTTTAAGCGAAAGTTTCACCACAGGATATGCCAATATTACAAACGGCAATGATGAAATCACCATGCGCACAGCCGACAGTGCGTTTTCTCCCTGTGAGGATATATCTGGCACAAAGTTTTGCAGTGCTATTGTAATGCCCGCTCCCGCAAGCTTGCACAGTATTCCCAAAAGCAGCATTGTTATGCCTATCTTTGAAAAGAGTGAGCGTGTTATATTTTCTGATTTATTTGTATTACTATTCATGTGTATAAATTTCACCTTTCGGGATTATTTTGGATTTTCAGCTTCAAAGATTATCTTTTCACGGTATTTCTTTGCAGTCTGCTCCATCTTATTGTCGCCAAACTCATAGTACACCGTGTCCTTTATGGCGTCAGGCAGATATGTCTGCTTTACATAGTCGTTTTTATACCCATGAGGATAGATATATCCGCCGCCGTGCTCCAGTTTTTTCGCACCCGGATAGTGCGAATCCTTTAAAAATTCAGGAATATCCGAGTATTTTCCTGCTCTGTCATCTGCCAAAGCCCTGTCCATAGCGACATATGAGGTGTTGGATTTAGGACTTGTACACAGTGTCACAACAGCCTGTGCAAGAGGTATTCTCGCCTCAGGCAGTCCAAGCTGCATTGCGCTGTCAACACACGATTTTGTTATGACTATACCCATTGGATAAGCCATTCCTATATCCTCGGAGGCTATAACTAAAAGCCGCCTGCACGCTGAAATCAAGTCCCCTGCCTCCAAAAGTCTTGCCAGATAGTGAAGCGCGGCATTTTCGTCCGAGCCCCTTATCGACTTTTGAAAAGCCGAAAGTATATCATAGTGGGCGTCACCGTCGCGGTCATAGCGCATAGAGCTTTTCTGCGCTAACTGTTTTGCGTCGTCGAGTGTTATTACTCTGTTTTCACCGTCCAAAGCAGCAGATATTCTGCACATCTCAACGGCATTTATAGCTTTTCTGACATCTCCTCCGCACGCCGAGGAAATCTGCTCTGTTACTCCGTCTTCAACTACAAGCTTTCCGCCGCTTTCCTCTTTTAGTATATTAAATGCACGCTCTACCGCTTTTTTGGTATCGTCAGCTGTACACGGTTTAAACTCAAACACAGTGCTTCGGCTGAGAATAGCATTATATATGTAAAAATACGGATTTTCGGTAGTGGATGCTATAAGCGTTATTCTGCCGTTCTCTATATATTCGAGCAGCGTCTGCTGCTGGCGCTTATTGAAATACTGTATCTCGTCGAGGTACAGTAAAATTCCGTTCATACCGTCTATCGTGTCAAGCTGTTCGAAGGTTTCCCTTAAATCAGCAGTAGAGGCTGTCGTACCGTTCAAGTGAACAAGCTTTTTTCCGCTCTGCTTTGAAATTATTGAAGCAATCGTTGTCTTTCCAACACCCGACGGACCGTAAAAAATCATATTCGGTATCTGGTTTGATTCGATTATACGTCTTAATATTTTGCCTTTTCCTATAAGGTGCTGCTGTCCTACAACATCATCGAGGCTTTTCGGACGCAGTCTGTCCGCCAACGGAGATGCCATTTTAACACTTCCCTTTTTTTCTGATGTAATAATCAGTATAACATAAAAAAAGATATTTTTATATCTCATTTCAGAATAAAACGCTTAATATGTACTCATAAACTGCATTGCATGGTATAATAGCCTAAATAGCTTAAAGTCAGGAGAATAGTATAATAAAAATACTGCATTATCAAGTTTAATTTGATAACACAGTATTTTTAATTACAGGTATTTAAAAATCAGCGCTGTGGTCTGCTTTGAAATCTTCACCGCTCCATATTTTAGCCGAACTCCATTTTTCGTCCTTATCGCTCCAGAAAGCATTGTCAGGTGAAAGTCCCAAAGGTAAAAATACGCTTTCACACAGATAAAGGCTTCCTGTTGTGATGTATTCCTCTCTCATTGACGGCTGATATGAACAGAGCCCTATTTTGAGATAACCTTTTTCATCAAAATTATCATCAGTTGTACATCTCTCTATAATCTGAGTAAGCGCACATCTTACAGATGCCGGAGAAACATCCTCCTCAAGCTGTTCCCTGAGCGCAATATCAGCTAAATGATGAAAAGCACCCATTCTGTAGCAGATTGAACGTCCTGTTATAGGGAATGTTCCTTCAGGAGATATCATCTTTTCGAGTATTGTGGCATATCTGCGCGCACGCTTTAAAGTTAAATCCTTTACCTGTACCCACTCATCGTACATGCCCGATACAGTATCAAGAACACACAGCAGCATTGGCTGTATTACAAAGCTATTGTAATAGTCGCAGTGATATGCTTCACCGTCAGAATAACAGCCGTCTCCCACATACCAGTGTTTTGTAAATTCTTTAAGCGCATAGTCAATCCTCATGCGGTCACATTCGCCCTCTGCAAGATACAAAAACGCCTCTATTACAGCAGAAAATAAAAGCCAGTTAGAATACCATGGTTTTTGTGCTCTGGAAGCTTTCATGGCTGCAATGACGAGCTTTTTGGTATCCTCTGGGCATGTTTTCCACACGGTTTCATATCCCCTTATAAGTCCGAGCGCTAAAAATGCTGCGTCAACTATCGGCTGATACACTCCATTGTCGTCATCGAGGAAGTTCATCTTGTCGCTGCTTTTAGGGTCTGACATATTTTTCAAACATTTATGTATGAGCTCAAGTACTTCTCTTTTCTTCTCCTCTTCCTCTTTAGAACAGTTCTTGGAATTAAGCCACGGAGTTATGCCTGTCATAGTTCTTCCAAACGCTTCAAGATATGTACTGTCAGTTCTGCGCTCATTCAAAATGGTATCGACCGGCATCTCTTTTCTGAGATTCCCCTCTGACAATGGTTTTAAAACCGGCATAGCAATTTTTAACATTGTATTTACCCAGTATTCTCTGGTTGTCATATAATAGCTACCTCCTGCATTTTTATTTACAGCTTTTAAATACGATTTTTCCATATTTGTTCAATTTCGCATTTATATAGATTATAATACCTTATATATGGTGTTTCAACAATTTATGTATTTTTATAAGAAAGAGGTTGTATTTTGAATAATCAAAATAACACTATCGGCACACTGAATGAACGCACACTGCACAGAGAGTTAAAGGAATTTTATAGCCGCGAAAACGGTAAAACCGAAGTAAATATAATGGGATTTACCGCTGACGTTTTCGACGGTCAAACAATAACGGAAATACAGTCAGCTCAATTCAGAAATTTAAAAAAGAAGCTGTGTATGTTTTCAGATAAATATAACGTAAGAATAGTTTATCCGATAGCAAGAACCAAATATCTCTCATGGCTTGATAAGGACACTGGAGAGATAATCTCGCGCAGAAAATCCCCTAAAAAGGGTTTTTCATATGATATTTTACCGCAGATATATGAGCTTTCGGAATTTATAGGTCATAAAAACATCAGCTTTGAAGCTGTTTTGACAGACGTTGAGGAATACCGTGTAAAAGACGGTTTCGGCAAAAATAAAAAGCGCCGCCCCACTCACCTTGACAAAATACCTCAGCGGGAATATGAACGTGTACAGTTTAAAACAGACGCCGACTATTTAAACTGCGTGTCTCCTTTTCTTCCGAAAAACTTTACCGCAGATATTTTCGCTAAAAGTTTAAACAGAAATATTCGCTTTGCTTACAGGGCACTCAAGGTACTCTGTATAACAAACGCCGTTAGACGAAAAGGCAAAGACGGCAGAAAGATACTTTATGAACTATGCGAATAAGTCATGACCACCCCTAAGAGGGGTGGCATGACGAGCGGCCTATAAGGCCGTGACAAAAGCCAGCGCCTAAATGACGCTGGCTTTCACTTCGTTCAAGCCTCTGGTGGTATGATTACTTGCTACCCT
>CALXEM010000177.1 GCA_944387335.1 uncultured Clostridia bacterium
CTGCAAAGGCATCGGGTTGCCGTGCAGTTAAATTTATACACGGCTACGGCTCCAGCGGAAAAGGCGGAGCTATCAAAAGGGACGTTCACGCAACATTAAGGCAAAAACAGTCCTCGGGGGAAATTAAGGTATTCTGTCCGGGAGAGGATTTTTCAGCATTTGACGCCAGAGCAAGACAGATTATAGACGTTTGTCCTGAATTTATAAGAGACATCGATTACGGACGCACCAACCACGGCATAACGGTGGTGCTTTTATGAGCCGCCGCTTCTGCCCTGAAAAAATAAGTATAAAACAGCTTTTTACTGTTAAAAAGATAATACTTATTTTCCTTTTTCCAATTATGCTTATTTTAAACTGGCTATCGTCCCTTTTTCCGGAAATTACAGAAAAATATTATTCTTCTCTTATCTACCCTATTATCTCACTTATAATAAACAAAATTACTTCGATATACCCTTATTCCCTCATGGAGATAATTATAGCGGCTATAATTGCACTTTTTATCGTACTTTCGGTAAAGCTCTGCAAAAACATAAGGTCAGGACAGATAAGGGCATATCACGTAAAGCGCTTTTTAATAAATACAGCGTGTGTTTTAAGCTGTATTTATACGGCATTCTGTTTTTTATGTGGATTTAACTACAACAGGCTTACTTTTTCCGAGCTTGCAGGCTTAAAGACACAGCCGACAAACGTTCAAACACTATATGACATGTGCGTGTCGCTTGCAGATGAAGCCGCTGACGTAAGGGAGAGATTAAATCAGGAAGGAAAGGTATTCACGCTCAGCGGCAGTATGCGTGAAGCTGCATTAAAATCGGCTGACTACTATGACGCTTTAAATGATAAATATTCCTTTTTGACCAAGGGCTATACAGCGCCAAAGCCGGTTATATGCTCTGAAATAATGTCGTATTTGGATATAACGGGGGTTATATTCCCCTACACCATGGAGGCAAATGTAAACACAGCTTCACCTGATTTTCTTATACCGTCCACAATGTGCCATGAGCTCACTCACGTACGCGGATTTATGCGTGAGGACGAGGCTAACTTTATAGCATATCTTGTGTGCAGAAATTCAGACAACTTGGAATTTGAGTACAGCGGTCTTATGCTGGCGCTGATATATTCCGCAAACGCACTATACTCCTCTGACAGTGAGCTATACTACACACTTGTAAAAGAACACTATTCCGAAGAAATGCTCATTGATTTAAAGGATAACTCTGAGTATTGGGCAAAGCATGAGGGCTTTTTAAGCGACATCTCCTCCGCTGTCAACAACTCATATTTGAAGATAAACAATCAGACAGACGGTGTAAAGAGCTACGGACGCATGGTTGATTTGCTGATTGCAGAATATTTAGACGTCAACGGTGAATATTGATACACGCCATTATAAATATTCCCGCTATCCCGCCTAAAATAAAAAATAGTATTTCGTATAAAATGGCTCCCATCTCCAGACTTATTTCACATATACAGATTATATTAAAGCATTTGATAAAGTATGATTATACTTGTAAATGCTTTAATATTTTTTTATAATTATAATATATAATTTACACTTCAATAATGTCAGGTACGGTGATTTATTAAATTATGGAAAATTTTATTATCTCTCTCAACGTCGTTTTACCACTGTCTTTTATGATGGCTCTGGGATATTTCTTGAAAGTTATAAAAATGTTTGACGAACACTCACTTAAAGTGATGAATAAAGTATCATTTAAGGTGTTCTTACCGCTTTTGTTGTTTTCAAACATATATCACACCGACCCTTCGGGAATTTTTAATCCAAAGCTTTTAATTTATTCAGCAATAAGTATTCTCGTTATCTTCTCCGTAACATATATTGTAACGAGCAAATTTGAGCACAATCCAAAAACGCGCGGCGCTATGATTCAGGGTATGTTCAGAAGTAATTTTATTATTTTCGGTGTACCTATCACCATGTCCCTGTTCGACGCAGAGGGCGTAGGTGTATCATCGCTTATGATTGCCGTTGTTATTCCTATGTTCAATGTGCTTGCGGTTATAACTTTGGAATCCTGCCGTGAAAGCACAGTAAATTACAGACGTGTATTGCTCAACGTGATTAAAAATCCTCTTATAATCGGTTCATTTGTAGGTGTGATTTTCCTTGTATTCAACATTCCCCTACCCTCGTCGGTGGACAGCACCATTACCGATTTAGCTCAGATTGCAACACCGCTGGCATTGGTTGTACTTGGCGGCTCATTTAATTTCTCGAGTGTTAAAAAGCATCTTTCAAAGCTCATAACGGTAGTTACATGCAGACTGGTGGTAATCCCTGCTATATTTATACCGATAAGCATTATGCTCGGATTTAGAAATGCAGAGCTTATTCCGCTTATAACAATGTTCGGTGCCCCTGCCGCTGTAACAACGTTCACAATGGCTCAGCTTATGGACTCAGACAGCGAGCTTGCCGGAAATATAGTTGTATTCTCGTCTATATTCTCCACAATAACAATATTTATCTGGATATTCATCTGCAAGCAGATAGGTGTTATATAACGATTATATCTATAACTTTACACTGCCTTTTAAAAAGCTCTAAGCGTTTTACATCGCTCTTTCGTATTTTGAATATTGTTTACACTGATATTTTAAATCTACCGTACTTTTTATTTAATTTTACTTTTCATTTGTTAAAAACCTCCCTGTTGTCTTTTAGCAATGCGGTCGCCAAACCAATGCTAATTTAACAGCAAGGAGGTTTTTGTATATCTTTTTTACCACAGTATAATAGATAGTTTATCTTTACACATAAAAACAGAGCGCTTCAAGATGAAGCGCTCTAATTTTTTATTATTTAGCTTTTGCTTATTTGCCCTGTGCCTCGAGTTTTTTCTCATATGCACGGTTTTTGAAGTAAAGGCTTATATCTGTAAGGACAAATATAATGTTCGGGAAGTAGAACCAGAATGCAAGGTTATAAGTATGTGTTATAAACTTGGATGCGATACCGCAAACATAACCGAATGCGATAAAGCACATAAAGAGAAGGCTCTTACCTTTTGTGGATTTTGAACGTACAGAACGGACAATGGAGAGCGGCCAGGAGATACCGAAGCTGATAATCATTATAGCTTCAAGGATTTCAGGTAAAGACATGATTTAAGTCACCTTTCGTTTGTTTATTTAGTTTTTATTTTCTGCGTGCGTAGTTAGGAAGAAGCTTAGGAGAAACTACATCAGTCTCAATTCCTGCTGCTTTCTGCTCGCTTGCAAATTTATTTATATGCTCAAGAGTCAAACCGCCAAGCTCAACGCTCTTGGATTTTTCAGAAGCATTCTTACCGGCATTTCTTCCGAATACGATAATATCGAGCAAGGAGTTACCCATAAGACGGTTTCTTCCGTGGATTCCTCCAACAGCCTCACCTGCAACATACAGGTTCTCGATATTTGTCATACCGTCTGCCTTAATGTCAAGACCACCGTTCTGATAGTGGAGTGTAGGATAAACAAGGATAGGCTCTTTACGAATATCTATACCGTATTTACCGAACATACGCATCATAGCAGGAATACGTTTTTCGATTGTACCCTCGCCGTTTTTGAGCTCAATCATTGGAGTGTCGAGCCATACGCCGACGCCGTCTGCTGTTTTAACACCGTTGCCGCGGTCAGAGCACTCACGGATGATGGAAGCTGCGGATACGTCACGTGTCTCGAGTGGGTGCATAAATGCCTCACCGTTTACGTTGATGAGCTTAGCTCCGAGTGAACGAACCTTCTCGGTAACGAGTGCACCGAAAATCTGCTCAGGATAAGCAGCACCTGTTGGGTGATACTGAAGTGTATCAGCATAGAGGAGCTTAGCGCCTGCACGGTAGCCGAGTACAAGACCGTCAGCTGTTGCACCGTAGTGGTTTGATGTTGGGAAGCCCTGATAGTGAAGACGTCCTGCACCACCTGTTGCAATTATAACTGTCTTTGCACGTGCAATGAGTATCTCGTTTGTCTCCATATTCATGAGTACAGCACCTGCTGCTTTGCCGTTCTCATCGAGGATGAGCTCGATTGCAGCTGTGAAGTCAACAACAGGAATCTGACGGTCTTGTACTCGGCTACCGTGCAGGCGCTAAGCTCCTCTATGCTGATACACTTCAGTATCACCCAACAGGTGCTGCTTATCCTGAGCAGATTTT
>CALXEM010000178.1 GCA_944387335.1 uncultured Clostridia bacterium
TCGGCATTCCCGACGAGATACCGCCGAGTATTCCACCGTGATTGTTTGTGACTGTTGAAATTTTGCCGTCACGGCATATAAACTCATCGTTGTTCTGACTTCCTTTAAGCTTTGCCGATTCAAAGCCGTTGCCGAATTCGATACCCTTTACAGCTGGGATACCGAATACTATTGAGGCAATGCGGTTTTCTATGCCATCGAACATAGGTGAGCCGATACCTGCCTCAACACCTGTGACAGCACACTCTATCACGCCGCCCACTGAGTCACAGTCAAGACGCGCGGCCTCTATTGCGTTCTGCATAGCCTCTGACGCTGTGTCGTCTATTACCGGCGGCATTTTCTCAGCGACAGTTTTCATAAGCTCTGTCGGGACATTTATGGGGTCGAACGGCGTATCCTTTATACCGGCAATCTCGTACACGTGAGCGCCGCACTCTATACCGTATGAGGAAAGTATCTGCTTTGCTATACCTCCTGCAAACACCAGTGGAGCTGTAAGCCTGCCCGAAAAATGTCCGCCGCCTCGTATATCGTTAAAGCCGCTGTAACGGACAAATCCCGTGAAGTCTGCGTGCCCCGGACGCGCGACAGTTTTTAAATTATTGTAGTCACCTGAACGGGTGTTTGTATTTTCGATTATTGCCGCAAGAGGTGTGCCTGTCGTTGTATCCTCATAAATTCCCGAAATTATATTCGGCATGTCCGCCTCCTTGCGCGATGTGGACATCTTGTTTTTACCCGGAGCGCGCCTTTGCATAAAAGCGATTAGCTTTTGAGTATCAATTTTGAAGCCTGACGGCAAACCGTCCATACTGACGCCTATTGCAGGCGAATGGGATTGTCCAAAAATAGATATTTTTAAGCTGTTACCCCATGTTGATGACATGACATTTACCTCCTGCTTCGGATAATTTTAAGAAAAAGTCCGGAAATGACTTTTTAACACACTCAGCTCCTGTTATTATCGTATCCGCGTCGGCGCACATTGCGAGTATTGCCGCAGTCATGGCTATTCTGTGGTCGTTGTGGGCGTCAATGCGAGCGGAGTGTATATTTTCTTTTCCGACGCCGTAAACAATGAGCGTATCTTTAGTTGCATGAGTTTTAACCCCCATACTGTTGAGAATGTGCTCGGTGGCGGCTATTCTGTCGCTTTCCTTTATTCTCAGGCGCGATGCGTTGTATATGTGAGTTTCACCCTCAGCACACGCTGCGACAGCGCATATTATCGGGATTATGTCAGGTATATCCTCGGCGTCTATGCTGATACCGCAAAGCTTAGTTTTCGGCGGCGATACCGTGACCGAATTTTCCTTTACGATGCACTGTGCTCCAAAGCGTTTTAGTATCTCCACTATCTTTTTATCTCCCTGAGAGGAGTTTATGTCAATTTCTGTGCATGTGACCTCGGAATTTATTGCGCCAGAACACAGAAAGAACGCGGCATTTGACCAATCGCCCTCGCATACGCAGTCGCAGGGGACATACCTCTGTCCGCCCTCTACAAAAAAACCGTAATCGGTTTTTTCTACTTTTATTCCGAACATTTTAAGTGCGTTTAGGGTAAGCTCTATGTATGGCGCGGATGTAAGCTCGGATGTAAGGATAATTTTGCTGTCTCCGTCCAAAAGCGGCAGAGCGAACAAAAGACCCGTTATAAACTGAGAGCTCACGTCCCCAGCTATTCTGTATTCACCGCTTACAAGTTTTCCGCTTATCTCAAACGGCAGAATACCTGAATATTTTACCTCAACGCCCTTATTCTCAAATACGGGCAGATATGTATTCATAGGTCTTACCGGAAGCCGTCCCTCGCCTGTGAATGATGCCGATATTCCCAAAGCAGCGGCTATCGGTATCATAAATCGGAGCGTTGAGCCAGATTCAGAGCAGTGCACTGTAATCGGGTCTGTACTGCGTTCTGTGACGTCTTTCTTTGCGCCTATTCCTGTTATGAGCATGGCGCCGTCCGAAATTTTTACATCAGCACCGAGCGCCGTTACAGCGTTTATCGTAGCCTTTATATCGTCTGAATCGGCAAGCGGCTTTATTCTGCTCACACCGTCCGAGAGTGCGGCGCAGATTATAAGGCGGTGAAACATACTCTTCGACGGCGGCGCCGAAACAGGTTTATTTATACTTGACGGAGAAACCGCAATGTCCATTTTGTCTTTCTCCTTTTTATTTTACTTGTCTTGTTTGTCCGATACACAGCTTAAAAAATCAGAAAGCGTGTGCACGTCCTTTTTGACTATAACCGCATTTCCCGTAACGTCGGACGCAATGATGTTTATCGTGTTCGACGCACGTTTTTTATCGCTTAAAATATACGGTATCAGTTCGTTTATATCGCAGTCATACTCAGTTTTAAGCGATAGTACATTGCAG
This sequence comes from uncultured Clostridia bacterium, assembly GCA_944387335.1. Classification (GTDB taxonomy): domain Bacteria; phylum Bacillota; class Clostridia; order Oscillospirales; family Ruminococcaceae; genus CALXEM01. Next base: position 2,392 of record CALXEM010000178.1, read on the forward strand.
GCTGATATGATGTCATTGAGCGTCTGCGGCTGTGAAATGCCATCGTTTACGCATGCCCTTGTCATCATAACCATTCCCATTGCAACGGCTTTGCCGTGGGATATTTTATGCTTTGAGTGCTTTTCTATCGCATGACCTATCGTGTGTCCGAAGTTGAGTATCATGCGTTCGCCTGTGTCAAACTCATCGTTTTCGACTACCGCGCGCTTTATGTCGATACAGCGATAGATTATCTCATCGAGATTTTTGTGTACGTCCTCGGTTATCATATCCAAAAGTGCTTTATCTCTTATAACGCCGTACTTTATAGCCTCGGCGGCGCCGTCGGAAAATATGTCCTCGCTGAGTGTTGAGAGTGTCTCTATATCGCAGATGACAAGCTTCGGCTGTTTGAAAGCGCCTACAAGGTTTTTGCCGTCGGGGATGTTTACGGCTGTTTTTCCGCCGACTGACGAATCTATCTGAGACAAAAACGTAGTCGGTATCTGAACATAGTCAACGCCCCTCAAATACGTTGCGGCGGCAAAGCCTGTTATATCGCCTACAACGCCGCCGCCCAGAGCAATTACTATATCTGAGCGGGTTATTTCGTTTTTGATAAGAAATGAGTATATTTCGCTGAGATTTGAGAGCGATTTTGACTCTTCTCCGGCTTTGAAAGAGAATACACAACACTCAAATCCGCTTTTTTCAAGGGAGGAGGTGAGTTTATCGGCATACAGTCCGAATACGTTTGAGTCGGTGATAACTGCAGCCTTTGAAGCTTTCGATATACTTCTTATAAGTTTGCCAGACTCGGACAATATGCTGTGACCTATCTTTACGTCATAGGCCGCTCCCGTGTTTACATGAATGTTTTTCATATTACAATCAGTCCTTTGATTTGACAGCATTAGCCAAGAATTTTTCCCTCAAACTCTACCATACGTTTGATAGGCTGCATTACGTCGTCAAACATCTCAGGTGTGAGCGACTGGGCGCCGTCGGAGAGAGCCATTTTAGGGTTATTGTGAACTTCGATTATAAGGCCGTCGGCGCCTGCGGCAATAGCAGCCTTTGAGAGCGGCTCAACAAGCCATGTGAGACCGGAAGCGTGGGACGGGTCTACAACAACAGGCAGGTGAGAGAGCTTTTTGAGTATCGGCACAGCGGAGATGTCAAGTGTATTTCTTGTAGCTGTTTCAAATGTGCGGATTCCGCGCTCGCAGAGAATTACGTTCTGATTTCCGCCCGCCATAATGTACTCGGCGCTCATCAAAAATTCCTCTATTGTGTTTGCAAGACCTCTTTTTAAGAGAATAGGCTTATCTATTTTGCCAAGTTCCTTTAAGAGTTCGAAGTTCTGCATGTTGCGTGCGCCGACCTGTATTACGTCAACATCCTTAAAGAGCGGCAGGTGGTCTGTGCTCATTATCTCGGTTACAATCGGCATGCCTGTCTGAGCCTTTGCCTTTAAAAGCAGCTCTATACCCTCAGCGCGAAGACCCTGGAAAGCGTAAGGTGATGTTCTCGGCTTAAACGCGCCGCCTCTTAAAAGTGTAGCTCCGCTTGCCTTAACCTTTTGAGCGACTTCTGTTATCTGCTCCTCGCACTCAACGGAGCACGGGCCAGCTATAACCTGGAAATGTCCGCCGCCGATTTTGTGTCCGCATACGTCAACTACTGTATCGTTCGGGTGGAATTTGCGGTTAGCGTTTTTGTAAGGCTCCTGTATACGCTTTACTGACTCGACAGCAGGGTTGGAGCTTATCTGGTCCATATCTACAACAGAGGTATCTCCGATAAGTCCAAGAACTGTTGTATGAAGTCCCTCTATCTGGTGTACCGAAACGCCCATTTTTTCAAGCCACTGCTTTATGGAGTTTACCTGTTCTTTTTTTGCGTTCTGTTTGAGTACTACTATCATTTTTAAATTCCTCCTTAAAATAAAACGAAAATAAAAAAACGCCGATACCTTTGACTGCCAAAGGAATCAGCGTTTAAGCTAACGGATATTTCATACAGAGTGTGCCAACACTATACATGAACCTTTCTCTTAGGCAGCATATTTACACGCGAAACAAAGCCTGTACCAAAGCAAAAAAAGTACAAGCTAAAAAAGAAAAAGAAATATATGCTGTAAGAGATAGCATTATTCATGTTAGTCCAAACCTCTCTGATAAATTACAATAAGTTTAAACCCAAACAGCGCGTTTGTCAATAAGCGGGTAGATAAAACAATCATTTTTTTGCAAAAATATAAGTTTTGAGCTTGAAAAATGAATAAAGTATCATTTAATATTCCTGTTATTATTAAAAAAGCTTAAATTTATATTATAAATACTGCGAATGGTTTGCATAAGAAAAAATGCTGTGGTACTATTAAATCTGAAAGAATTTTTACTTTAAAAATACAGACCTATTTGAAAGGATAGATAAATATGAAACAGTTTGACTGCATTATAATAGGAGCGGGAACAGCAGGACTTACAGCGGCTGTTTACGCACAGAGAGCCGGACTCAAAACAGTTGTTTTGGAGGGCGGCATTTACGGAGGACAGATAACAAATACTCCTGACGTTGAAAATTACCCTGCTATTGATAAAATATCGGGCTTTGAGTTTGCCATGAATATGTACAATCAGGCTGTAAAATTCGGCACGGTTGTGGAGATGGAGAGCGTTACAAAGGTAGAGCTTGAGGGTGATGTTAAAAAAGCTTACACAGCCTCAGAGGAATACTGCGCTAAAACACTTATCATTGCAAACGGAGCAAAGAGAAGAAAGCTCGGCTGTCCGGGCGAGGAGGAATTGTCCGGAAAGGGCGTTTCCTACTGCGCTACATGTGACGGAGCATTCTTTAAAGGCAAGGCTGTCGTAATAGTCGGCGGCGGAAACACCGCTTTGGAGGATGCCATTTACCTTGCGTCCATATGCAATAAAGTTCACGTTGTACACAGAAGAGATGAGTTCAGAGCGTCGAGCGTTATAGTAGAGTCGCTGAAAGCTCAGAAAAATATAGAGATACACTATGACAGCGTTACAGAGTCGATAAACGGCGAGAATAAAGTTGAATCGGTAACACTCAAAAACGTAAAGACAAACGAGACTGAAACAATAGAGGTAAGCGGTGTGTTTGTAGCTGTGGGACTTGTGCCTGACAACGAGATGTACGCACCTGTAAAGCTTGATAAAACAGGATATATCATAGCAGGCGAGGACTGCAAGACAAATATAGACGGAGTATATGCGGCAGGAGATACACGTACAAAGACTTTAAGACAGCTTGTAACAGCGGCGGCAGACGGAGCAGTTGCCGCAAACGAAGCTGCAAACTACATCAGAATGTAATAAAACAAAATATTCAAATCACAGGCAGCTGTATTATCGGGCTGCCTGTTTTAAGGGGAAAATAAATGATACTGGCAATGGAAAACCTGTCGAAGAGTTACGCTGCCAATACCGTATTGGAGGACATAACTCTTAAAATAGAGGACAACGACAGGATAGGACTTATAGGCGTAAACGGCGCCGGTAAATCAACGCTTTTAAGAATAATAACAGGTATAGAACAGCATGACGAAGGCACACTGTCTGTCAGCAATCACGCCAAAATAGGCTTTTTGCAGCAGAACAGCGGACTAGAAAGCTCGGCTACCATAATTGAAGAAATGCGAAAGGTGTTTGCCGACACAATCAAAACTGAAAACGACATGCGCCGAGTAGAAAAGCAGATGGCTGAGTGTGACACGAATTCTGAAGAATACATAAAGCTGTCCGAAGAATATGCAAAGCTTCACTCAAAATTTGAAGCGCAGGACGGCTATCAGGTAGAGGTAAAGATAAAGACCATATTAAATGGTATGGGCTTTGCCGATAAATCTCCCGACACCGTTACAGATACGCTCAGCGGAGGCGAAAAGACAAGGCTTGCACTCGCAAAGCTTTTGTTGGAAGAGCCTGATTTGCTTATACTCGATGAGCCTACAAACCACCTTGACTTTAAAACACTGACATGGCTTGAGGGTTACCTCAGCGAGTACAAGGGCGCACTTTTGATAGTATCGCACGACAGATATTTTTTGGATAAGCTTGTAACGAGCATATGCGAGATAGAGCGGCACAAGCTAATACGCTATAAGGGCAACTACTCAAAGTACCTTGTGCTTAAAAAAGAGCGTTTGGAGCGCCAGCAGAAGGAATATGAAATACAGTCCCAGCAGATAGCCGACATGGAGGACTATGTCCGCAGAAATATAGTTAGGGCGTCAACCGCAAAGAGTGCAAAGAGCCGTGTTGCCGCACTCGAGCGCATGGAGCGTGTGGAAAAGCCGCAGGGCGAATTAAAGAGCGCTAAGATATCGTTCGAATATGACAGACCTCCTGTAAAGGACGTTTTAAAGGTCAGCGGAATTGACCTAAGAGTTGGCGAGGGCGAGCAGGAAAAACTGCTGTTCGATAACCTTGACTTCAATGTTCTCAGAGGCGAAAAAGTCGCCATAATAGGTGCCAACGGAGTGGGAAAATCCACATTTTTAAAGGTGATACTCGGAAAACTTCCGCACACACATGGCACGATAGAGTGGGGCAAGCATGTCAACGCGACATATTTTGATCAGGAGGGAAAACAGCTCAATCCGGACAACACAGTCTTGGATGAGCTTTGGAACCGTTTCCCCACAAGCTATGAACAGCAGATACGCAATATGCTCGGCGGAGTGCTTTTGACAGGTGAAAACGTGTATAAAAAAGTATCCGTAATAAGCGGCGGCGAGCGTGCAAAGCTCGGCTTTGCCGTACTTATGGCTGAGCGCGGAAATGTGCTTGTGCTCGACGAGCCGACAAACCACCTCGACCTCGACACAAAAGAGGTGCTCGATAAGGCGCTGTGCTCATTTGACGGTACGATTATAACGGTATCGCATGACAGATACCTTTTGAATAAGCTCCCAACAAGGATAGTTGAGTTTTATCCTGATTCCACAGTCAGGGAATATAAGGGCAATTACGACTATTACCTCGAGCGCCGCGCGATAGAACAGCAGGCCGAGCAGGAGATAGTTCAGGAGAAAAAGGAAAAGAGCGCCAAAAAGACAGGCTACCGCACAAAACAGCAAAAGAGTGCGGATGCAAAGCGCAAACTGCGCATAAAGGAGCTAGAAGCGCTTATAGCGGAGTATGAGGAAGAAATCGGCAGGCTTGAGGCAAGTTTATCCGATCATGAGGTTATGTCCGATTATGTTAAGATGAATGAGGTTTGTCAGACACTGGAGGAAAAAAAGGCCATGCGCTCCGACTTTGAGGACGAATGGCTTGAGCTGATTGAAGAAGAATAGGAGTAATTTTACGGATGAAAATAGAATTTGACAAAAAATATTTTTCCGTTGCGGTGTATGCGTTTTTGGTGATAGCGGCGAGTGTTTTGTTTTTTGCCGCTGTTATGAATTTTTCTGATATTTGGGCATTTATCTGTAAAATAGCAGGTATAATGACGCCGTTTTTTTACGGTTTTGCTTTGGCTTATTTAATAAATCCGGTGCTTCACTTTTTTGAGGACAGAGTGCTTGTAAAATTAAGCGGCGGTAAGATGAAGCCGAAATTAAGGCGCGGAGTTGGAATACTGCTTGCGTATATACTTGTGTTTGCGCTCATAAGTATATTTTTGTGGGTGGTAATTCCTCAGGTTGGTGCAAGTGTTTACGGTATAGTGAAAAATGTACCTGATCTTATAACAAACGCCGACAAATATGTAAGTGAAACCTTAGGCTCCTTAAAGCGTATAGAGCTTCCGAGCGAGATAAGCGGCAAAATAACATCTATCATAGAGGAGCTTTTGATAGCGATTACAGAACTGCTTAAAAATATTGTACCGCAGATAATTTATACCACAAAGCAGATAACCTCAGCTGTTGTAAACACAATAGTGGGTATCATTATTTCGGTATATCTCCTGTTCAGCAAGGAAAAGTTTTTTGCGCAGATAAAAAAGACACTCAGCGCATTTTTGCCGGCTGATAAAGTAAAACACATGACAGAGCTCGCTCATTCCAGTCACAACATCTTCAGCGGATTTATTTCCGGAAAGATTCTCGACTCGCTCATTATAGGCATTATCTGCTTTATAGGAATGAGCATATTCAATATGCCGTATGCAATGCTTATAAGCGTTATAGTCGGTGTTACAAATGTTATACCGTATTTTGGACCGTTTATCGGAGCTATTCCGAGCATTGTGCTTATAATGTTTGTAGACCCGCTTACAGCGCTGGGCTTTGCGGTGTTTATACTTGTTTTACAACAGTTTGACGGAAACATTTTAGGACCGAAAATACTCGGAGACTCAACCGGAATTTCTGCGTTTTGGGTAATTTTCTCCGTAATGCTGTTCGGAGGACTGTACGGATTTTTGGGAATGTTTTTGGGCGTGCCGGTATTTGCGGTATTCTATGCTGTAATACGTGCCAACGTTGAATACAGGCTGAAAAATAAAGGACTCTCCGAGAACACGCACGACTATTCAAGCAAGGACCACCCTATACTTTAAATAAATATAAACAGTACGACAGCACCTTGACTATTGAAAGGATTTGATTTAATGTTTCTTGGCGCAAAGGGCGCTGTTTTAAAGAGGGGCAGAGCAGGGGATTTTTCGATTACCGAATACACGGTATCAAGCGGCAATTTACCCAAAAAGTTCGACGGTTTTAGGATAGTACAGATTTCGGATTTGCACAGCGCGTGCTTTGGTGATAACAATATATTGCTTGCGAACGCTGTAAAGAGCTTAAACGCCGATTTGATTGTATTTTCAGGAGATATGTTCACTATTTACCTTAAGGATTTTGCAAGCTTTTTCGGACTTTTGGAAAACTTAAACGGCAAAGAGAAAAAGGTGATGGTACTAGGCAATCACGAACAGCGGCTGTGTGATAATGATCTTGAGTATTTTTGCTTTAAAGCAAGAGAATACGGCGTGAGTGTGCTGCGAAACGAGCGGGAGTATATAGAGAAAGACGGCGAGAAAATTTTAGTTGCGGGACTGGAGCTGCCGCTTTCCTATTACAGACGGTCATATCAGCTGAGCGTGAAAAAAGAAACGCTCACAAAGGATAAATTAAACGGCTTTATAGGCGAAAAGGACGAAAATGAATTTACCGTGCTTGCGGCGCACAATCCGCTTTATTTTGACGCATATGCGCAGTGGGGAGCGGAGCTTACATTGAGCGGTCATGTGCACGGCGGAATAGTAGAGATACCGAAATTAGGCGGTATACTTTCGCCTGAAAGAACCTTTTTCCCGAAATATTGCAGCGGACTTTACACAAAAGATAAATCTTCTATGGTAGTAAGCCGCGGAATGTGCTGCGGACAGCCTCTTGTGAGGGTTTTTAATCCGAGGGAGCTTGTAACGATAGTTTTAAAATCAAACAGACAATAAAAATCAAGCTGCCGTAAATTTTAGCTTCGGCAGCTTTTTAACTTTTAGTTTTATTTTATGTTTTTGTATCGGAGGAAGTATAATTGACAGATATAATAAAATATCTGATGGATAATTTCGGAATAACTTTTAATGCTCAGCAAAAGGCGGCGCTCTTTGCCGCAGAGGGAAAATACCTGCTCATAGCTGTACCGGGAGCGGGCAAAACAACTGTGCTTGTTTCAAGGCTTGCCGAGCTTATATTAAATCACTCTGCCGACGAAAAACGAATTTTGACCGTTACATTTAACAGAGAATCGGCAAGAGATATGAAAAGGCGCTTTGTAAAGCTGTTCGGAAGTATATGCCGAGCGCCCGATTTTTCCACAATACACAGCTTTTGCTTTAATGTTTTAAAAAGATATTCTAAGGTATATAACAGGGAAATGCCCAAGGTGCTCGACGAGGGACAAAAGAGCGCAGTTCTGAGAAAAATATGCCGAAACGAGGGTTTGTTTTTGCAGGAGGACGAGCTCGATGAGGTGAATTTGGGTATCAGCTTTGTAAAGAATAAACTGTATCCCGAAGATGAGATAAAGGCGTACGACATATCGGTAAACGCTTTTTATGACATATACAGGTCATACGAGCAGTTTAAGCGTGAAAATAAACTCATGGACTTTGACGATATGCTTATGTTTGCCCTGTCTGTATTAAAAAAGCTGCCGTCTATGCTCGACGAAGTGCGGCAGAGCTACGACTATATAAACGTGGACGAAGCGCAGGACACGTCGCTTTTACAGCACGAGATAATAAAGCTTATTGTGACGGACAGACACAATTTATTTATGGTCGGCGACGAGGACCAGAGTATATACTCATTCAGAGGCGCTCAGCCAAGCGAGCTTTTAAACTTTACTGAAATTTATCCTGATGCGGTAATACTGAAAATGGAGGAAAATTTCCGCAGTACGCCGCAGATAGTCGATTATGCAAACGAGAAAATATCCGAAAACAAAGATAGATTTAAAAAGGATATGTACACGCATAATCCGAAAGGAAAAAAGGTAAAGCATACCGTTTTAAACGACGCAAACGAACAGTATGACTACATAATCTCAAAAATAAAAAAACTGCCGAAAAATAAAACTGCGGCTGTTGTATACAGGACAAACGACTGCGCTGTTGCGCTCATAGACGCACTTAAAAGAAACGGTATTGGCTTTTACATACGCGACCACAAAAACAGATTTTTGAGCAATGCGGTGGTAGCTGACATACTGGCGTTTATAAGGCTTGCCGAAAAGCCCGACGATATAGAGGCGTTTAAGAGAGTTTGCTTTAAGACGGACGCCATGGTGTCGCGAGATATGCTCGACTATGTATGCGGTGCGGCAGTACTCGGGGAAAACCTGTATGACGTTCTGCTCTCTTGCGATAAGCTTGACGGGAGCTCCTGTGATTTAATAGATGGCATAAGAGAGGAAACAAAACACTTTTACACAAAAAAGCCACTTGATGTATTAAAAGAAATAGAATATGCTTTTGGTTACAGAAATTTTTTAAAGTGGAAATACTCGGACGGATACTATCTTGAAATGATGCTTCAAAAGCTCACTGTCTTAAAGAGTTTGGCTTACAGCTGTGCGGATATGGACGAGTTTATCGAAAAGGTGCACGAGCTCAGCGGAGATATACAGGGCTTTTCAGACAGTGAGAGCAATGTTACACTTACAACAGTGCACTCGGCAAAGGGACTTGAATTTGACTATGTATTTCTGATAGATTTAATAGAGGGATTTTTTCCGTCGGCTCAGAGCATTGAAATGCATTTAAAAGGCGATGACTCACTTTTGGAGGAGGAAAGGCGGCTTTTTTATGTAGCTGTGACAAGGGCAAAGAGCGAGCTTGAAGTAATAACCGCTTTACGGATAAACGGCGAGTTTTACTCTGCCTCCCGCTTTGTACAGAAAAAAGAGGAGGAAAAGCCTAAAAACAAAGTTTTAGGCGGCGGAATAGGTATAGGGATAAAGAGACCTCAAAAACAGATAAAAAAGAGTTAAACTCTAAAAATACACGGAAAGGAAAATATAAAAAATGAGAATTATATTTATAAGACACGGCGACCCGGATTACGAAAACGACACATTGACAAAGAAAGGCTGGAGAGAGGCGGAGTGCCTGTCCGAGCGCGTATCAAAATGGAATATTGATAAAATATACTGCTCGCCTTTGGGCAGAGCGAAGGACACAGCGTCATTATCGCTCAAAAAGCTCGGCAGAGATGCGACTGTTTATGAGTGGCTGCGAGAGTTCAGAGCACCTGTAACCGATCCGTCAACAGGTAAAAAGCGCGGTCCGTGGGATTTTATACCCGGATATTGGACAAACGTTCCTGAGTTTTACAGCAAGGACGAGTGGTTTAACGCGCCTGTAATGCAGACAGGTGAGGTAAAGAGCGAGTATGAGAAGGTGTGTGCTGGTATTGACGGAATTTTAAAAGAGAACGGATATGTAAGGGACGGAAATCTTTACAGAGTCGAAAAGCACAGCGACGACACGATAGTTATATTCTGTCACTTAGGTGTAACTCTCGCCATGCTCGGTCACCTTTTGGGAATTTCGCCGTTTATGCTTTGGCACGGTTTCTTTATTGCACCTACTTCCGTTACAGTTCTTGCAACAGAGGAGCGCGAGGACAACAAGGCGTTTTTCCGCTGTCAGGTTCTCGGCGATACACAGCACCTGCACGACGGCAATGAGCCTGTTTCAAGTTCAGGCTATTACACCGACGCTTTTCAGGGGTAGGGTATGGCTGTATATAAATTTTTTCCGATGTTCGTTGACTTAAACGACAAAAAAGCCGTTGTAATAGGTGCAGGAAAAATAGCTCTGCGCAGAATAAAGACACTTTTAAAGTTCTGTTCCGACATAACCGTTATAGCCGACAGAGCCGAAAAAGAGGTACATTTACTTGCCGAGAGCGGTGTGATAAAGCTTTATTGCAGAAAATATGAGCACGGCGACTGCAAAGGCGCGGATATAGTTTTAACCGCCGCCGATAACAGAGAGGTAAACCATGCTGTATTTGAAGAGTGCCGTGAGCTCGGAGTACCGGTAAACGTATCTGACTGCAAGGAGGAGTGCTCGTTTTATTTTCCCGCTGTAATAGACGATGAGAATGTTGTTATAGGCGTTACAGCGAGCGGGTCTGACCACAGACGCGCAAAAAATACGGCGGAAAATATACGAAAATTAAAGAATGAAATCTTTAATATAGAAAGTTAACTGATTTTTGGCGAAAAATAGAGATAGTCTTTATTCTTTAGTGTGAATAGGATGTACTTACAAGCAAGCTTGCAGTAAACTGATTGAGCATAAAAATATTCTCTTTTACGGTAATTTAGTTGTAATACAAAGGATATTGCCGAAAAAGTTTTAAAAGAATTACATTTTGTATATACTTTTATAAATATACCTTTCGTTTTCACTTTCTCGATAATAAATTTTCAAGTATTTGTACAAAATGCTGATAGTAATTGACAATACAGTATAATTATTGTATATTATATTTGGGGAGTTATGCGGTTTAAATAAATTGTATGGGGAGAGGTGTTTTTATGATTAAAGTTATTATCGGTTTGCTGTTAGTGGCTTTAGAGCTGAATATGAATTTTAATGGGGCAAGAGTTAATGTTTTGCTGCCGGATTTTTTGGGGTATATAGTAATTTTGTTTGGAATAAAGGAGCTCTCAGCCACTGACAGCGCTTTTGAAAAGGCAAATGTACCTTGTATTGCAGGTATAGTTTTTTCAGGAGTTATGTTTATAGGTGATATTTTTGCGCGGGAATTTATGCTGTCGGTGGAATATGTTACGTCGATTGTCGCGCAGGCAGTAGTTCTTTGGGTAATCTATACGATTATAAGCGCCATTAAAGATGTTGAAGAGGAGAGAGGCGTTGATCTAAATTCCTCCAACTTAAAATCTGAGTGGCAGATTATATTGATTATAGACATCGTTCTTATAATAATGTCGTTTTTAGTTATGCTGAACAACCTCATTCTTACTCTACTTCTTTTCGTGATAGCGGTACTGTACCTGGCGGTAAACGTAGCCATACTTGTGTCGCTTAACACTGCACGAAAAATTTATGATCAGGTTTTACAGGACGCTGAAGAAGAGTAATTTAACAGTAAAAGAAAACAAGCCGTACACTTTTGTGTACGGCTTGTTTTTTGCTTTATAATAATTATTTATCGTAAAACAATAAATAATTATTGACAAACACAAAATGAGGTGGTATATTCACCTTAACAGAGAACATTATAAATATAAATTTCTAAAGGAGATGTTGTTATGGTGAAATATGAGCAAAACTCAAAATATTTAAAAATACTGACAGTAACAGCCGCAATTCTCGGCGTAATAATCTACCTTTTTGCCGTGCCGTATTTTGGCAGTATGGTAGCTGAGTATGCGCCCGAATTTGCGTACTGCTTTTGGCCGTGGGTCATTTTTATATGGATAACCGCAATACCCGTAGGCAGAGCGCTGTTTTTGTGTTTTATGTTGGCGACAGATTTAGGGTGCGGGCGCGCTTTTTCACTGAGAAGCGCAAAGAGCTTAAAGGGAATAGCCGACTGTGCAGTAATAGACTCCGCATTGTTTTTACTGGGCAATATAGTGTATTTGCTCTTGGGGATAAATCATCCGTCTATATTTATCTTTTCGCTTTTTATATGCTTTATCGGACTAGGCATTTTTATTGTGGGCAAAACACTGTCACAGCTTATTTCGGAGGCGCATGAGCTAAAGTCGGAAAATGAGTCGTACATCTGATTTTTAGGTATGGAAAGGAAGCGGGACAATGATAGTTATCAATATAGATGTAATGCTCGCAAAGAGAAAAATGAGCGTGACAGAGCTTTCCGAAAAAGTCGGTATAACGCTTGCCAATATCTCAGTTTTAAAAAACGGCAAGGCAAAGGGCATAAAGTTTTCCACGTTAAATGAGATATGTAAGGCGCTTGACTGCCAGCCTGGGGATATACTCGAATACAGGGAGGAGTGAGCATTGTGAAAAAGGCTCTTACGATAGTACTGACACTGTTTATATTATTTATTTCGAGCGGGTGCAGTTCATTTTACGTCAAAACCCATATGTCCAACGTTTTGGGGATAGAATTGCCAAAAGACGTCCGTATAGCCATACAGGACACACATTCGGGTTTTCACGGAGACGGAGTTAAGACTGTAAGCGTATATATACCCGACGAAAACAGTAATGCTTTTACACAGCAAATTTACTCAAACGAAAATTTTAAGGTTCTTCCGTTGAGTGATGAATTAAACGGACTTTTATACACAAGCGACAATGCGGAATTTAACTTTGCCGCGGATAATCAGATACCAAAGGTAGAAAACGGAGCATATTTTTTCCTCGACAGATTTGATGAGGATATAAGTCAAAGCAAGTTGCTTGAAAGAGGAGCTTTTAACTTTACCTATGCTGTGTATGATAAAGACAGCAGTATTTTATACTATATGGAAGCGGACACATAAAAGAATAATTTTAAAGAACAGGCAGTAAGGCCAATCGGCTTTGTACTGCCTGTTTTTATGTTTATTAGATTGCCGATGTACCGAAAAAATGCTATCATAATTGTTATGATAATTTGCAAATATGATAAAATTTAATCGATTTTGATACACTAAAGAACAAAGGAGGCGCTTTGATGCTGGAATTTATTTTAGGGGCTTCGGGAAGCGGTAAATCTAAAGAAATATTAAAACGCTGTGCAAAATGCGCCGAAAATCAAAGGGCAATACTGATAGTACCTGAACAGTTTTCATTTGAAACGGAGCGCGCTCTGTTCGAGCTGATGGGGGAGAAAAACACTCAGAACACGCAGGTGCTCAGCTTTACGCGTCTGTGCAACAGGATATTCAGACATTACGGCGGCTTGGCGGGAGATTATATAGACGACAGCGCAAGGATAATACTGATGGACACTGCGCTCAACGAAATTGCCGACACACTCGACTTTTACGCCGACAGCGCAAGGAGCACGGCGTTTGTTTCGTCAGCGCTCTCATTTGTAAACGAGATAAAAAATGCGGGCACAACACCCGACGAGCTGTTAAAGCTGTCAGGTAAGATTGATGACGAAGCTTTGAGCACAAAGCTTAAGGAATTGTCACTGATAGCGTCCACATACGACGCGCTTGTACAGCGCAGTTATCTTGACAGTAAGGACGATATTTTAAGAGCGTGCGATATACTGTATAACGCCGAGGGTACAAGCTTTTTTGACGGCACTCATATATTTATAGACGGTTTTAAGGACTTCACTGCGGCGGAGCTTAAACTCATAGAGATAATGCTCACCGACGCCGATGAGCTGACAGTTTCGCTTTGCTGTGTAAATGAGGAAAAGGACGACACGCTGTCAGTTTTTGCGCCGAGCAAAAAGACAAAAAAGCGCCTTATGTCGCTGGCTTCAAAAAACGGCGTGGATATAAAAAAGGACATATATTTAACCCGTTCTTTGCGCTTTAATGCCGAGAGCTTGGCGCATATAGAAAAGACATTTTTGCAGGCAAAAACTCAGCTTAACGGTACCGATGACGTTGTGAAGATATTTGAAGCGGCGAATATTTACGACGAGGTGAATACAGCGGCGTCACAGATAATGCACCTTATAAGAGACGGTGCAAGGTTTAAGGACTGCGTTATGATAGCGAGGAATGTCCCCGACTACGAGCAGGCGGTTGAGTCGGTGTTTGAGATGTACGGAATACCTGTGTTTTTTGACAAGCGAAGCGAGATAATGACAAGTCCGCTTGTAACGCTGATACTCGGAGCACTGAACGCCGTAAAATCCAATGTCGGTATAGATACGCCGTCTGTGCTCAGCATTATGAAAACAGGACTTATAGGCTTTTCCGACAGCGAGACAGCGCTTTTGGAGAACTACTGCTATATATGGGATATACGCTCATCAAAGTGGGAAACACCATTCTGCGAAAACCCGTCGGGCATAGGCGTTATGAAGGACGAGGACACAGAGCTTTTAAATCAGCTTGAGAATATACGTATAAGGATAATACCGCCGCTTTTAAAGTTAAGAGAAGCACTGCAGAAATGCGACGGAAAGGGCTTTGCAAAGGCTGTATATGCGTTTTTGACAGATATGTCCGTCAGAGAAAACGTACAGGAGCACGCAAAGCGCCTTGAGGCTCTAGGCGAGAGCGTTTACTGCTCAGAACAGGCGACGCTTTGGGACAGCATTATTACACTGCTTGAGCAGTTCAGCGTATCGCTAGAGGGGATTTACCTTTCAAAGCGGCGCTTTACGGATTTGTTCGAGCTTGTTGTTTCAAAGATAGAGATAGGAAAAATTCCTCAGACCGCCGACCAAGTGCTTTTCGGACAGGCTGACAGAATACGCCCGAATAACCCGAAATATGTATTCGTACTGGGAGCTAACGAGGGAGTATTCCCTAAAAAGTGCGAGAACACCTCGCTTTTGACAGACAGCGAGAGAAAAGAGCTGAGCGACGCGGGACTTATGCTGTCTGGTGACTTGGAGCAGTCGGCGATAGAGGAGCGCTTTTTCGCTTACAGTGCAGTCAGCGCGCCGACAGACGGATTGTTTGTGTCGTACGCAAAGGCTTCGATGTCGGGAGTGGGAATGAATGAATCGCTGATAGTGCGTCAGATAAAGGACGCTCTGCCTAATGTAAGTGTTATAAAGACAAGCACTCTGCCGCCTGACTTTTATGTAAGCAGTCAGAAAACGGCGTTTGACGTGCTTACCAAAAACTATTCTCAAAAGGATAACAGCTATATTTCCTCGCTCAACACTGCCTTAAGGCAGGAGCACTCATATAACGGCGCGCTTGAAAGAATAGACTCAAACCTCTCAAGAGTGGGTCACAGAATAGAGGACAAAAATATAGCGCGCGCGCTTTTCGGCGAAAATATACGTCTTTCGCCGTCAAAGCTTGACAGGTTTTACGGGTGCAGGTTCTCGTATTTCTGCTATGACGGCTTAAAGCTGAGAACAAGGAAAAAAGCCGCGCTATCTCCGCTTGAATCAGGCACACTTATACACTATGTGCTGGAAAATATGATAAAGCGCCACACCGCAGAAGAGCTTGCGGAGATGGACACTCAGGCTGTAAAGACTGAGACGGACAGTCTTTTGTACGAGTGGGTAAGTCAGAACATGGGCAAAAACGCGCTTGAGAACAACAGGATAAAATATCTTTTGGAGCGCCTTTCAATGACGCTTGTAAGGATAGTTTATCATTTGGCTCAGGAGTTTTCGCAGAGCGAATTTGAGCCGAAGCGCTTTGAGATGGAGATAAATCGTCAAAGCGAGGTAAAGAGCATAAATATGAACTTGCCGTCCGGCGGTGAAATTTCCCTGGAGGGCATTGTCGACCGCGTTGACGTAATGGAGAAAAACGGAAGAAAATACGTGCGCGTTGTCGACTATAAATCGGGCAGTAAGACATTTAATTTAAGCGATGTTCTGTACGGACTGAATATGCAGATGCTTGTATACCTCTTTTCAATATGGGAAAACGGCGACGGCGAGTTTAAAGATGTTCTGCCTGCGGGAGTTTTATATGTTCCGGCGAAGGACAGCATAATAAGCGCACAGCGCACCGACAGCGCGGAGGACATAGCTTCATCGCACAGAAAAAAACTGAGAATGAACGGACTTTTGCTCGACAATCTTGAGAGCATACAGGGCATGGAAAAGGACGTTTCAGGTGTGTTTATACCGGCTAAGATGAAAAAAGACGGCTCGCTTGACTCAAAGTCGGCGGTGGCAAGCCTCTCACAGCTCGGTCAGCTAAAAAAATACGTTGAGGACACCATAATAAAGATGGGCGAGATGCTTCATGACGGCGATATAGACGATGTTCCGTCAGGACATAAAGCTCAGCTGCCATGCCAGTATTGCGACTTTAAGGCGATATGCGCACATTCGCTCAATCAGCGGGAAAACATCATAGGAAATATGCCTAGCAAAGACGTATTTGAAATTTTGGAAAAATCAGATTTACGGAATATATAGAGAGAGGAGGATAAAACTTGGCAAGAGAATGGACACCTCAGCAAAAAAACGCAATAGAATCAAGGGGCGGAACTCTGCTTGTATCGGCGGCGGCAGGAAGCGGAAAGACAGCCGTTTTGGTACAGCGAGTTATAGAGAGAATACTCGATGAGGAAAATCCTACAGATGCGGACAAACTGCTTGTAGTTACCTTTTCAAACGCCGCTGCCGGTGAAATGCGCGAGAGAATAACTACGGCGCTCATGCACATGAGCGAGGAAAATCCTGATGATTTGAGAATAAAAAGACAGATACTCTTAATGGAAAAGGCGCATATAAGCACGATACACTCATTCTGCCTTGAACTTATAAGGGACAATTTTCACACGCTCGGAATTTCTCCCGATTTCAGAATAGCTGACGAAAACGAAATGAAAATACTCACCAGAGAATGTGTGTCCGATTGTGTGGAATACTTTTACGCAAATGACACTGACGGCAGGTTCTGCGATTTGGCGTCGCTTGTATCGGGCACAAGGGACGACAGACAGCTTATCGATACGATACTGCGGCTCTATTCGTTTTTGCGCTCACACCCGTTTTACGACGACTGGATGAGCCAGAAGCTCTCCTACTACTCTGCGGATGAAAGTATTGAAAATTCCGTTTTTGCAAAAACGGTGCTGGAATATGCCGAAAACGCCTTAAAATATGCAATGAGCGTATGCGAGAGCATTTTAAAGCTTGCTGACGGTGATGAAAAGCTGCAAAAGGCGTATGTCCCCGCAATTTATGCCGACAGAAACTGCGTAAAGCGCTGCCTTGATATTATAGAGAGTAAAGGAAACGTATGGGACAGCTTGTACGAAGAGCTGTCGGGACTTAAATTTACAGCGTTCGGCAGACTGACAAAGTATGAGGACGAGCCG
>CALXEM010000179.1 GCA_944387335.1 uncultured Clostridia bacterium
GAGTATATGACAGTAGATTTAAGCGCAGAACCTTCTTTTAATGTTCATGTTAAATTGGACAGATATATTGAAAAGCTTAATGAATACGGCAAACAGGGCTGGAGATTGATTTCCGGAACAGATGACTGGAAATATTCAATCTTTGAACGCGAAATTGAGGATAAATAGAGCTTAATTTGATGAGAGTTTAGTATGTTTATTTTGATAGCGTTAGTTTTTATAATTTGCGGTGTATTGCTTTTCTATAAGTCAAGAAAAATGCCAAAGGAATACGGCGTTAATATAATTGTCGGTATATGTGCTGTGGGACTTATCATTTTAGGGGTTATATTGACTTTAGCTATACTTTTCGGAAGAATTGCATTGCCGTAATTTTTAAAAATACAGAGAGATTCATACAGCTGAAGAATACTACATTTTAAAGTCATATTTTTTCAATAAAGCAGAAAATTCACGCAAATAAATAATTGGAAAATTGTCGGTTTTTGCATATTTCACATAGTAGATTATTCGACTATGTGAAATTTAACTATTGAATACGGCTGTTTTTTTGTATATAATATGAAATATATTGATTGCGTTTATGTCTGATTTGTCATAAAGTAAAAAATTTTGTAATCGCGTTTTTGAGAATTCAAATTCGGGAGGGAACTATGAAAGAAAAACTTTCAAAGAAAAATCAGTCCGTAGAAAAGGTATTCAGGATAATTGAATTTATGTGTGAAAACAGTTGTCCTATGAGATTACAGGACTTATCAAAATCGCTCGATTTACCGCAGAGCACAGCACTGAGATTTTTAAATACTCTAATGCAGAACGGTTATGTATGCCAAGACCCGGATTCACTGAAATATTACCTTTCAATGAAGCTGTGCAAGCTTGGTCATATGGTTGCGTCTAAAATTGACTTCAGAGCTATTGCTAGACCGTTTATGGAGGAGCTTGCGGAAAAAACAGGCGAGTCGGTTTGTCTTGCAATAGAAAATAACCTTGAAATGGTTTATATCGACTACGTTGACGGTCCTGACAAAATGCTCAGAACGCTTCAGAGAATTGGAAGAACTGCCCCGATGCACTGTACAGCTGTCGGCAAGGTGCACCTTATGAACTACGACTGCTGTATGCTCAACCACCTTATTCAGTATAAGGGACTCACTCCTGTGACTAAAAACAGTATTACAACACGTGAAGCTCTTGTGGAGGAGCTGGACAAGGTGCGCCGTCAGGGATATGCCATAGACGACGAGGAGTGCGAGAGCGGTGCAAGATGTTTAGCCGCGCCGATATATGATTTTACAGGTAAAATTATAGGCGGTATAAGCATTTCAGGACCGTGCGGCAGATTAAGCTATGAAAAAATTGACGAGCTGAAAGATGTAGTAATAGACACTGCGAAACGTATTTCAGAGCAGTTGTCCTAAAATATAAAGCTTTTGAAAAGAGGTCGGATGTTTTATGTCGTATGAAGTGACCACGTCAATCAACCTTATGTTCGATTTTGATTTTAAATATCCTGTTATCGAGCAGATAGACAGAATTAACAAAGCCGGATTTAAGTATCTTGACTTTAACTTTTCTGATTGGTCGGACAGCTTTGATTCTCCGTTTGCAAAGGACGATTGGAAAGAGTGGATATACTCTGTAAAAGAGTTCTGCGATAAAAACGGCATTAAATTTATACAGGCTCACGGACCGCTGTATAATATTTTCGGCGAGGATACACCTCAAAAACGCCTGCGCGATGAGCTAAGCTTAAGAAGCATTGAGGCGGCGTCAATACTCGGAATACCGTGGGTGGTCTTCCACGCAGGTACATTTGACGGAGATTTTGACACAGCTCACAGACAGCAGTTAAAGGAGCGCAATATCGAGTGGTTTACACCTCTTGTAAAGGCTTGCGAAAAATATAATACAGGTATTGCGATAGAGAATATGGCGTCAGCTTTCGGCAAACACCATAACTGCAAAAACTGTTACTGTGCGTACACCGATGATTTGATAGAGCTTGTTGATTCGTTTAACAGCGACAGAGTCGGTATCTGCTGGGATACAGGTCACGCAAATGTAAATAAATCAAATCAGCCTTACGATCTCAAGAAGATAGGCAAACGCCTTAAAGCACTGCACATACAGGACAACGACGGCATAAACGATCAGCATTTGCCGCCGTATCTCGGAAATATAGACTGGAACGCAATTATGAAAGCTCTGCATGAGATTGATTTTGACGGTCCGTTTACCTTTGAAGCTCACACTGAGATAAGAAAAGTGCCTGAACCGTGCAAGGATACTGCAATGCAGCTGCTTTTAAAGACAGGAGAATATCTTGTAGGATTAAAATAAATAAAAAATGCAGTTCAAAAAGAACTGCATTTTTTATTTTCGGCTGTTTTATTTTTTTCTGTAAACAAGTATTCTGAAGTCGAGCTGAATTTCCAGTGAATCAAGGCTTAAAAGACGTTCAGTTGCGTTTACCGGTGACTTGTAACAATACGGCGTCATTTTGAAGAGATTTTGAAGGTCGGCGTTGTTGTCTACATTGATTTTATAGTCAACTTTTTGAACGTCCAAAAGCTCAAAATCCGCTATTTCATAGTCCTTTACTTCGTTTTTGTACGGAGTGTCGTAAAGGGCTTTTTTTAATTCCCACAGGTGTTCCTCTCCGGGAATAACCATGATGAAAATACCGTCTTTTTTAAGCGTGCGTATAAATTCCTCTTTGTGGTACGGAGCAAATATATTTATTATAGTGCCGCAAAAGCTGTCGGCAAACGGCATATGAAATATGCTTGCAACGGCAAATTTTGCTGCCTTACAGCGCTTTGAAGCCTTTTCAACAGCGAATTTAGATATATCTATTCCGACTATATCATATTCAGTCGATTTGCTGAGCGCATAGGAGTAAACTTTCTCGGTGTAATATCCCTCTCCGCAGCCGACATCCAGTATAGGAAGGGAGGAGTCCGCATATTTACAGACGATTTCTGATACTGCGTCGGCAAGTTTGGAGTAATAGCCTTTGTCAAGAAAATCGCGGCGGGCATTTACCATAAGCTTATTGTCACCGGGAGAATTTGAGTTTTTAAGCGGGTTTAAAAGAAGATTTACATATCCGCTTTTGGCTTTGTCGTATGTATGGCCGTTCTTGCAGACGTATGTATGCTCATTTTCAGAGAGTGTATTTTTGCAGGCGGGACATAAAAAATGTGACATGACAGAATATATCCTCCTTAATAAAAATCCTGCAAATTCCGTTTAATACAGAAGTTGCAGGATTTTCGCTTTAATTTAAAACTAAGATAAATTAGTTAGCGTAGTTATCAAAGTAACCCTGAATAAATACGATAGGAGTTCCCTTGTCACCGCTTCCGGATGTAAGGTCGGAGAGAGAACCTATAAGGTCTGTCAGACGGCGTGGTGTTGTACCCTGAGATGACATATCACCTTTGAGGTCGTGATCTTTCTGTGTGATTTTTGCGGAAATAGCTTTTTTGAGCTCGTCACCGCTAAGGTCTGCAAAGTCATTATCTGCAAGATATTTTAACTTGAGCTCATTTGGAGTACCGTTGAGTCCGCTTGTGTAAGCAGGTGAAACAACAGGGTCTGCAAGTTCCCAAATTTTGCCCACCGGATCTTTGAATGCACCGTCGCCGTATACCATTACCTCAACAGTAGCGCCTGTTGCCTCTTTGATGAGGGACTGTACCTCTTCAACGAATGGCTGGCAGTTTCTTGGAAAGAGTTTTACAGTAGTTTCGGTAGCTTTGTTTGAACCGAGCAGACCGTACTGCTCATTGCAGCCGCTGCCGTCAACAGGAGATGACAGTATATCGTCGAGAGTATATACAGTCTGTGCTCCGCTGTTTTGGAGTATTCTCTTTGTGCGCTGACGTGTGTGAATATCGCAGGCAAGTACATTTTTTGTATAGTCAAGAATAGTTTTAGGATTATTGGAGAGGATTATTTCAACCTCAGCTCCGCACTCTGTTATAAGATCACGGTAGAACTCGATGTAGTCAACACCTGTAAATGGGTGAAGCACACGGCCAAAGTACTCACGGTACTGAGCCTCTGTGAGAACATCACGGTATGGGTCGATACCTTTCTCATCGAGTGCGTCTATTGAAATAAGGTGGTTTCCAACCTCATCGGAAGGATAGCTGAGCATAAGGTAAACTTTTTTAAGACCTTTTGCAATACCTTTAAGGCAAACAGAAAAACGGTTACGGCTGAGAATAGGGAAGATAACTCCTGCTTCACCTGAAGGGAAACGTGCTTTAATGTCAGCAGCTATCTGGTCTACGGAAGCGTAGTTACCCTGAGCTCTTGCTACAACAGCCTCAGTAACTGTTATGATGTCACGGTCACGGATTGTGAAATTCTCGCCTTTGGATGCGTTGAGGACACATTCTGCAACGATTTTTGCTAAATTGTCGCCTTCGCGGATGATAGGTGCGCGCACACCTCTTACAACTGTACCGACAGTTCTCTCCATTATAAATTCCTCACTTTAACTTTTTAATTATATTTTAAATTTGGCATAGCTAATTTGCGTTTTAAGATTGCCAATTTCATACGTTTTTATTATAATATACGCAATGATATAAGTAAATAGCTGTTTACTTATGATTTAGATTAAAATATTTTATGCCTTACAGGAGGCTGTACAGAATGAATGTAAATCTCGATTATTACAGGATATTTTCCATAGTCGGAAAGACGCTTAACTTTTCATTGGCGGCAAAGGAATTGTTTATAACGCAGTCTGCTGTAAGTCAGGCAATAAAACAGCTCGAAGAACAGCTCGGATGCACGCTTTTTATAAGGCGGCCGAGGGGCGTTATTCTCACAGAAGAGGGTAGAATGCTGCTTGAGCATATAAACTCCGCGTTGGGAATGATTAAAGCAGGCGAGACAAGAATAGAGGAGATGAAAAATCTTTTGTGGGGCGACCTTAAAATTGCCGCAGGAGATACGATCTCAAAAAATTTCCTCATAAAGTATTTGGAGCAGTTCAACACACTGTATCCGCATATACGTTTGCACATAGTAAACAGAACCAGCTTACAGGCCATACAGCTTTTGAAATCGGGTGAGGTGGAGCTTATCATAGCTAATTTACCTATTGACGATGAGAGTATGGATGTGATAGAATGTACTGATATACACGATGTGTTTATAGCTTCTGAAAACTTTTCTGAACTAAAGGACAGGCCTGTTTTGAGAAGAGAGCTCATTGAATACCCGATAATTATGCTTGAATCACTTTCTAATTCAAGGAGATTTGTAGAAAAGGATTTCTTAGAATACGGATATTCGCTCAATCCTGTAATAGAACTCGGTGCACATGACTTGCTTATAGATTTTGCAAGAATAAATCTTGGCGTAGCGTGTGTTATACGTGAATTTGCCGGTAGCGCATTTGAAAACGGAGATTTGTTTGAAATACAGCTTGACCCGCCTATAAAGGAAAGAAAACTAGGAATTTGCACGCTTAAAGGCGTTACACTGTCCAATGCAGCAGAAGAATTTATAAAGCTTATCAGAAAATAACACAGCAATACATTTTACAAACGAAAGGACAGATTTTAATGCTCATCGATTTTCACATGCACACATTTCCTGATATTATAGTAAAGAAAACGATGGAAAAGCTAATTGAAGTGTGCATACTTCCTCCGCATACAGACGGCTCACTAAAAAATACTTTAGAAAAAATGGATAAATGGGGAGTGGATATAGGCGTTCTGCTAAATATAGCCACAAAACCATCGCAGCAGAATACAATAAATAATTCCGCAGCGCTAATTCAGAGCCGTAATGAGAATATTGTATGCTTTGGTTCAGTACATCCGGACGCACAGGATTTGGAGGAAGAGGTCGAGAGAATAAAATCACTGGGACTAAAGGGAATAAAGCTGCACCCTGATTATCAGAACTTTTTTCTCAATGACAGAAAAGCCGACAGAATGTATAGAGCAATAGAGGCTTCCGGACTGCCGCTTGTAGTTCACACAGGATATGACCCTGTAAGCCCTGACACTATACACGCCGAGCCGTATATGATTGCCGACGTTTTGGACAGATTCCCGAACCTTACGTTCATAGCTGCTCATTTCGGTTCAAGAGGTATGTACGACGATGTTGAAAAATACCTTGTCGGAAGAAAAAATCTCTATTTGGACACAGGACTTATGCCTTATGACCACGGCTGCCCGACAGAGCAGTTTGAGAGAATAGTCAGAAATCACGGAGTGGATAAAATACTCTTTGCGTCTGACTGTCCGTGGGGAAGTCCTGCCGATACATTGGAATACATAGAGCACACATCGCTTACATCCGCTGAAAAAGAGCTTATTTACAGCGAAAACGCGAAACGTCTGCTCAATTTATAATAAACGTAAATATAAAAAAACCTCCGAAAACAGCTTATTCATACTGTTTTCGGAGGTTTTTTATATCATATTTAAGTCAAGCGAAAGCTTGTATTCTATTGAATCAATAAGAGCCTTCCAGCTCGCGTCGATAATGTCGGTTGATACGCCGACAGTTGTCCAGTGATGTTCCGTATCAGTTGATTCTATCAAGACACGTACATATGCTGCCGTTGCAGCTCCCGGGTCTAAAACACGCACCTTATAGTCGGAGAGCCTGACATCTTTAAGCGACGGGTAAAACACCTCAAGCGCTTTTCTTACAGCTATATCGAGTGCATGTACAGGACCGTCTCCCTCGGCGGCGGTCATTTCTATGGAATCACCGACGCGTACCTTTACTACAACTGAACAGCTGCGCTCTGTCTTTATGGCAGGCTGTTCGGACATCACTTTAAAATATTCGAGTGAGAAAAACGGTTTAAAGCGTCCTAAATGCTTTAACATCAAAAGCTCCAAACTTGCCTGAGCGGATTCAAACTGATATCCCGTATGCTCGAGGGCTTTGAGCTTTTCGGAAAACGAAAGAGCTTTAGGACTGTCACGCGTTATTGATTTATCTATATAGTTGAGTTTTGTGGCAATGGCACTTCTGCCTGACATCTCCGAGAGCAGTATGCTCCTTGTGTTGCCGACAGTGTCTGGGGAGATATGCTCAAACGAAAGCGGAGTTTTGCATATTCCGTCAACGTGCATACCGCCTTTATGGGCAAATGCGCTTTTGCCGACAAACGGCAAGTTGTGCTCTAAATGTATGTTAGCGGTCTCTGCTATAAATTTTGCCGCCTTTGTGAGCTTGGATATATTCTGCGGCGGAATGCATAGGTATCCCTTTTTTAGCTGTAAATCGGCGATGAGCGTAGAGAGATTTGCATTTCCGCACCGCTCTCCGAAGCCGAGATATGTGCCCTGTATATGCTGAGCTCCTGCCTTTACTGCCATTAGTGTGTTGGCAACTGCACAGCCTGTGTCGTTGTGGCAGTGTATTCCCAAAACAGCATTGAGGCAGTTTTTTTCAAGGTATGACTTTACATCTGATACTATGTCGTATACCTCGTCCGGAAGGCAGGCGCCGTTTGTGTCGCACAGTATAACCGCTGAAGCGCCGGCTTTTATAGCTGCATTTAACGTCAAAAGGGCGTAGCGTGAATTATTTTTATAACCGTCAAAAAAATGCTCTGCGTCAAAAAATACCTCTTTTTTGTTTTCTTTAAGGTATTTTATTGTGTCGGTTATCATGTTTATATTTTCTTCATGGGTGGTGTGCAAAACCTCTGTGACCTGCATATCCCAGCTCTTTCCGAAAATGCATACGGTAGGCGTATCGGCGCTTATCAATGCGTTTATGGCGGAATCTGACTTTACATCGGAATTTCTGCGCCTTGTAGAGCCGAATGCGACCAATTTAGAATTGACAAGCTTTAAATTCTTAACCTTTTCAAAAAATTCTAAATCCTTTGGGTTGGAGGACGGGTTGCCGGCCTCAATATATTCTATACCCAATTCGTCAAGACAACGCACAATAGCTATTTTATCGGATACGGAAAAGTTTATCCCTTCGCCCTGAGCGCCGTCCCTTAGAGTTGAATCAAAAACCGTTATTGTCTTGTCCATTTTATCCACTCTTTTCCTTGTTATACACTCTGCTGAGCTATTGCTTTGTTTACCGCGTTGAGATACGCTTTTATACTGGCTTCGATTATATCGGTGCTCAGTCCTCTACCTGTAATAATGCTGTCATCGCTGCATTTTAATTTTACAATAACTTCACCCAAAGCGTCCTCACCCTCGGTTACTGACTGTATGCTGTAATTTTCAAGTGAAAAGCCCTGCTTTACAACTCGGTCAATCGCCTTGAAAGCCGCATCGATAGGACCGTCTCCGCGGGCAACGTGCTCTTTTTCTGTTCCGTCGTCACGTATAAGCTTTACAACAGCCGTTGCTGAGATAACACTTCCGCTGTTTACAACAAAGGTTTTTAGCCTGTATGTCTCCTTTATCTGAGAAGCGTACGGACCGACTAAGACCTCAATGTCCTTATCGGTTATATATTTTTTCTTCTCAGCGATGAGCTTAAATTTATCGAAAACTCTGTCGAGATTATCGCTCGATATGCGGTAGCCCATCTCATATAGCCTTTCCTCAAGGGCGTGGCGTCCCGAATGTTTGCCGAGCACCATTCTGTTCTGATAAATTCCCACACTTTCTGGGGAGATTATCTCATATGTACTGCGGTTGTTCATAACACCATGCTGATGTATGCCAGACTCGTGAGCAAATGCGTTTTCTCCGACTATCGGTTTATTTCGTGCAATAGGTATGCCTGTTATTGTTGAGAGCATTTTGCTTGTCCTGTAAATTTGCTTTGTAACTATGTTTGTGCGGACATTGAACATATCTGAGCGGGTGTACAGCGCCATTACAACCCCTTCTAGAGAGGTGTTGCCTGCACGTTCTCCAATGCCGTTTACTGTACATTCAACCTGTCCGGCACCTGCTTTTACCGCAAACAGAGCGTTTGCAACAGCACAGCCCAAGTCATTGTGACAGTGTATGGCAAGTGTAATGTTTTCAGGGATATTCTTTCTTATGTATTTTACAAGGTCGAATATTTCCGACGGTGAGGCATATCCCACAGTGTCGGTGATATTTAATGTTGAAGCGCCTGCGTCGACAGCGGTTTTAAACGCCTTTAAAAGAAATTCCCTGTCCGAGCGGGAGGCGTCCTCAGCACAGAACTGTATGTCATCTATGAGAGTTTTGGCATAGCTGACACTGTCCTTTATACGCTCAAGCACATCGTTTTCAGTCATTTTAAGCTTATGCTCCATGTGTATTTTGCTTGTGGCTATAAATATGTGCAGGCGGGGATTTACCGCTTTTTTAAGAGCATTGTAAGCGCAGTCTATATCATTGCGGGAAGCGCGACAGAGCGCAGCTATTTGGGCGTTTTTTATCTGTTTTGCAATTTCACTTACTGCCTGAAAATCCTCAGGTGAGGCTATCGGAAAACCTGCCTCTATTATATCTGCTCCGAGGCGTTCAAGCTGTTTTGCAAGCTCTAATTTTTCCTTTAAATTCATACTGCAGCCGGGGGATTGCTCGCCGTCACGCAGAGTTGTATCAAAAATTTTTATCAATTTCTCCAATTTATACTGCCCCCTTATCTAAGGATATATTGATTATATAATATTATACATAAGCGCCTGAATTATGTAAAGAACAGGCATTTTAAAAAATGGAGTATAATGATATAATTAGACGTGACAGATAAATGATAAAGGGAGGAGTGTAAATATGAAAAGACAAAATAAACTTATAGATAAAGCAAATATGGCAGTGCAGGCACTGGAGAGAGAATATCCCGACGCAATATGCTCGCTCGACTATCTGGCTCCGCATGAGCTTTTGATTTCAACAAGACTTGCCGCGCAGTGCACCGACGCCAGAGTTAATATAGTTACAAAGGATTTATATGCAAAATACCGCTCGGTCAGCGATTTTGCCAACGCTGATGTAGAGGACGTAAAGGAAATAGTCAAACCGTGCGGCTTTTTCAATACAAAGGCAAACGATATAGTAAATATGTGCCGCATCCTAATGGAAGAATATGACGGAAAGGTTCCTGACACGATAGAGGAATTGACAAAACTTCCGGGTGTGGGCAGAAAGACCGCAAATCTCGTAGTAGGGGATATTTACGGAAAACCTGCTGTTGTGTGCGACACACACTGTATCAGAATAACCAATCTTTTGGGACTTACCACCAGTAAAAATCCCGCTGTATGCGAAAAGGAGTTAAGAGATATACTGCCTCCTGAAAAGTCAAATGATTTTTGTCACAGACTTGTGCTTCATGGCAGAGCAGTGTGCAAGGCAAGACGTCCCGAGTGCGATAAATGCTGCATGAAGGAGTTTTGCGACAGCTTTAACAAGAAAAAATAAGCTATTTAAAGTCGTTTTTAAGCTTCGTGTTCACACCGACTATGCCGAATATCATGCCTGTAAGGGCTATTATTATAAATTTAATGATATGAGCGGGATATGCGCCGAGTGTTCCGAAAATAAGTGAGAAAACAAACAGTAGAGCATATACGCCTGTCGAGCATAAAATGCCGCAGAAAAGCCCGTTTTTTCTCATAGCCTTTGCAAGAGAAAATGACATATAGCCTATTCCGACGCAAAGGGCAAACAGAGCCAGAGAGTCAATTATCATGTGCGGCAGGCTTAAAAAGGTTAGCAGTACAGAGAAAAGCAAAAGCAAAGTGCCTGTCAGAAAAATACTTTTTACAGCAGTGATAATGAGGATATTTTTAAAAGGAATATTCTTCTTTTTGTAATTTTTCTTTTTAAAAATGCGATTCAGCAGTTGCCGCATTAAAATCCCTCCGATTGAAATTCTTTTATTTTAATAGATATTCTCCAAAAGGGATTAAAATAACCGCAAAAAATAAAAGCACCGAATTTTTCAATTCGGTGACTGAGCGCGTCAATTAAATTGACACGCTCTTGAGGGACAAACGGAATCACCTCGGACAAGCCTTGTTCTCCGTTTTTCCTCCAATACCCCCTTTTCATCAAAAAGAGCCATACTAAACGATACTGCTTAGTATGGCTCTTTTTTTAAAAGGAGTCACTGCGGCGGCGCATGTCCGCCTTCGTGACGAAAAATTAAGAACACACTTCTTAAATATACAAAAGCACCGAATTTTTAAATTCGGTGCTTTTGGTGCTTTAGCTTTAAAATTACTCAGCAACTTCGTCGTGCTTTGTATTGTTCTGAGCAACTGCCCAACGAGCAATACGGAGTTTGCTTCTGTCACTGCCTGTTTCGATAACGATGTTATCCTCTCTAAGGCTGACAACACGTCCGATAATTCCGCCGGAAGTTACGATTTCGTCGCCAATTTCAAGGTTAGAACGCATCTGCTGAACTTCTTTTTCACGTTTTTTCTGAGGACGGATCAACAGAAAATAGAAAACAACCATAATAAGAATGATTGGAAGAAGCTGAATGAGCAGAACTACGATTGAATTCTGAGAAGAAGCTTCGGTAGTCAGAAAATTCATCATATCAATGATACCTCCATAAATAATAGA
Organism: uncultured Clostridia bacterium; assembly: GCA_944387335.1. GTDB lineage: Bacteria > Bacillota > Clostridia > Oscillospirales > Ruminococcaceae > CALXEM01. The sequence continues at coordinate 11,535 of CALXEM010000179.1, forward strand.
CAAAAGATATTATAACGCCTTGCAGAATAAATTGCAACCATTTTTATGTAAACTATATTCTGGTTCTGAGCAGTTCAGAGTATTTACTGCGGAACTCTTCAAATGTGCCGTTGTCAAGCGCATCTCTTATCTTTTCCATGAGCGTGTTGTAGAAGTGCAGATTGTGCATTACTGCAAGACGCATACCGAGCATTTCGTTTGCCTTTAAAAGATGGTGTACATATGCTCTTGAATGGTTTTTACAGGTAGGGCAGTCGCAGGTTTCGTCAATCGGTTTGTCATCTCTTATATATTTGGCGTTGTTTAAGTTTCTTATACCCTCCCATGTGAAAAGGTGACCGTGGCGTGCATTTCGGCTAGGCATTACGCAGTCGAATAAGTCAACGCCTCTTGCAACAGCCTCTATTATATTTGACGGTGTTCCAACGCCCATGAGATAACGCGGCTTATTCTGCGGCATAAACGGTTCTACAACAGATATAATTCTGTACATATCCTCGGTAGGCTCGCCCACAGCAAGACCGCCGATTGCGTATCCGTCCAAGTCAAGCTCGGCAATCTCTTTCATGTGGTTTATTCTCAAATCCTCAAATACACAGCCCTGATTTATACCGAAAAGCATCTGATGAGGATTTATTGTATCAGACAGGGAATTAAGACGCTCCATCTCAGCCTTGCATCTTTTAAGCCAGCGCACGGTTCTTGCACAGGACTGTTCAGCGTAGTCACGCTTTGCAGGGTTAGCTATACACTCATCGAATGCCATAGCTATTGTGGAGGCGAGGTTTGACTGTATTCTCATGCTCTCCTCAGGTCCCATAAATATGCGCTTGCCGTCAATGTGGGACTGGAAATATACGCCCTCTTCTTTTATTTTGCGAAGTCCTGCCAGCGAGAATACCTGAAAACCGCCGCTGTCGGTGAGAATAGGCTTATCCCAGTTCATGAACTTGTGCAGACCGCCGAGATCTCTTATAACGTCATCTCCCGGACGCAGGTGAAGGTGATATGTATTGCACAGCTCCACCTGACAGTGAAGCTCGTTTTTCAAATCAATAGACGATATTCCGCCCTTTATAGCAGCAGATGTGCCGACATTCATAAACGCAGGTGTCTGAACAGTGCCGTGAACAGTTGTAAATGTTCCGCGGCGGGCTTTTCCCTCAGTTTTTAAAAGTGTATACATTTAAACTTCCTTTCCTAAATTTATCAGTATATAAACATAGCATCGCCGAAGCTGTAAAAGCGGTAATTTTCCTCAACCGCTGTCTTGTATGCTTCCATTGTCAGCTCGTATCCGGCAAATGCGCTTACAAGCATAATTAACGTGCTTTCAGGCAAATGAAAGTTGGTTATAAGTCCGTCCAGAACATTGAATTTATATCCCGGATAGATGAAAATATCGGTGTATCCCTCGTCCGGAATTATTTTGCCGTGCTTTGCAGCCACAGATTCGAGCGTTCTACAGCTTGTTGTGCCCACCGCAATAACTCTGCCGCCGTTTTGCTTTGTCTTGTTTATCAAATCTGCGGTCTCCTCCGGCAGATAGTAGTGCTCAGAGTGCATTTTATGGTTTTTAATATCGTCCTCTTTAACCGGGCGGAAGGTTCCAAGACCAACATGCAGGGTAACATAAGCTATATTTACGCCCTTTTCTTTGAGCTGAGCGAGCATTTCCTGTGTGAAATGAAGTCCGGCTGTCGGTGCCGCTGCGGAACCCGGAGTTTTGGAATAAACCGTCTGATAACGCTCTTTATCCTTAAGCTCTGCTGTTATGTAGTGAGGAAGCGGCATATTGCCTATTTTTTCGAGCACATCATAGAAATTGCCGTCCCAGAAAAAGCGTGCAAGGCGGTTTCCACCCTCTAAAATTTCGAGTATCTCAGCCTTTAAAAGTCCGTCGCCGAATGAAAACTGTGCACCCGGTCTTGCTTTTTTGCCCGGGTGAACGAGTATCTCCCAGCAGTCGGAGCTCTTTTGTTCAAGCAAAAGAAATTCCATTTTTCCACCTGTGCCTATCTTGTTGCCGTAAAGACGTGCAGGCAAAACGAGGGAATTGTTGAGCACAAGCAAATCGCCCGGGCTTAAAATATCCACAAGATCGTGAAAATGATTGTGACTTATCGAATGATTAGCTCTATTTAGCACCATTAGTTTTGATGAATCTCTTTTTTGGAGAGGTGTCTGAGCTATTCTGTCCTCGGGCAGATAGTACCAGAAATCGCTTCGTTTCATATTATTTATATCCATATTAAAAATCAATCCGTCAAAAAAACGGCGGATTATCCTCCATAATTTATTTGCAAACATACTTATTTTATCATAAAATCGCAAAAATACAACGGCTGAGTACAGCTTTGAAGGAATATGACGAAGTAATGGTTAATTTGCAGTAAAACTATTGTTTAAAACATTATGCGCTTAGCTCGGTTGACAAAAAATGTGAATGAGATTGACATATTAAATATGAAATGATAATATTAAAGCAATCAGATAGAGGTGCAGTGGAGAAGAGTACCTGAAAAGAGACCGCCGACAGGTCGAATGTATTTTCAGCAGAAAGGCGACATTGCCGAAGGAGCGGTATGCGGTGTACCGTCTGCCTGATTACGTGTCCGAACAGGGGCGTAATTGTCATCATTTAGTTATGGTGGAGAGCTATCGGCATATTTATTCACTGTATCAAACGGTGTTTTAAGTCGTAAAACGTCTTTGAATTTATTTTCAAAGTCTCTCTTAATAACGAAATGATGACCGGTTGTATTATCAGCCGGTCATTTTGTTATATCTGTATTCTATAACATGACAATCGGAGGAAAGAAAGCAATGAAAAAAGAGTATCGAGTAGCCGTAGTCGGCGCAACAGGAATGGTTGGACGCACATTTTTAAAGGTTTTGGAGGAATATAAACTGCCTGTTAAGGAATATGTTTTAATGGCGTCTGCACGTTCTGCAGGTTCTAAGCTTGAGTTTATGGGCAAGGAGTACACAGTTGAGGAGCTCAACGAGCACTCATTTGACAGCGGATTTGACTTCGCTCTTTTTTCCGCAGGCGGTTCTACAAGTGAAAAATTTGCACCTATCGCCGCTTCAAAGGGCTGTGTTGTAATTGACAACAGCTCTCAGTGGAGAATGGACCCTAAAGTTCCGCTTGTAGTACCTGAGGTAAATCCGCAGGATATCGAGTGGCACAACGGAATTATTGCAAACCCTAACTGTTCTACAATTCAGGCTGTTGTACCGCTTAAAGCACTGGACGACAAATATAAAATCAAGAGAGTTGTATACTCTACATATCAGGCTGTTTCAGGTGCAGGCGTAAAGGGTTGGAATGACCTTGAAAACGGAGTTAAAGAGCATGAGGGCGGACCAAAAGCCGAGCTGTGCAAATTCCAGCATCCAATCTTCAATAACTGTCTGCCTCATATCGACGTATTTACAGACAACGGATATACAAAAGAAGAGATAAAGATGATTGAGGAGACAAGAAAAATCCTCGGACGTCCTGACCTTAAAGTAACAGCTACAACAGTACGTGTACCTGTTTTCAACAGCCACAGTGAGTCTATCAATGTTGAGTTTGAAAACGACTTTGATCTTAACGAGCTCAAAGATGTACTGGCTAAAAAAGAGGGTATCATCATGCAGGACGATCCTAAAAACGACGTATATCCAAT
>CALXEM010000180.1 GCA_944387335.1 uncultured Clostridia bacterium
CACCGACATTTCCGTCGCCGCGTGTAGAACCTCTTGAAAATCTGCCATTTTCATATTCGAGCGATACCGAAAGTCCGTCTATTTTAGGCTCGACTACATACATTGCAGACGACACCGCATTTTTTACGCGCTCGTCAAATTCATACAGCTCGGCTTCGTCAAATACGTCCTGCAGGCTTCCCATCTGAACAATGTGCTCCACAGGCGCAAAGGAGTTGATAACCTCGCCTATAACGTGCGACGTCACCGAATTTTCCAAAACTATATCAGGATTTTCTTTTTCCAAATCGAGCAGTTCGTGGTACAGCTTGTCGTACTCATAGTCCTCTATCTCAGGATCATCCAGTACATAATAGCTGTACGCATATTTTTGCAGTTTTTCGTTTAACTGCTCCATTTTTTCTTTTATTTTTATCTTTTCGTTATACATAAAGCCTCTTTCAAAATACCGTTTACAGGCATTAGATTAAATTTTAAATTTTATAAATAACAGTATTGCAAATAAAAGCCATTTTATGTTATTTAAATTTACATAAATGTTCTCAATGACACGAAATATAAGTTTTGCGCTACGGCTTTGCCGAATATCGGTCGTGTTTTGGCTGATAAGCAAAACTTTAGTAACATGAACAGCTTGAACAACAAGCTGTTCATGTTATTATACCATAATTTATAGAAAACTTGTATATCAAATTTATTTTTCCTTAAAAGTACAGAAGACAAATATCAGTTTATATCCACACCGTTGCTGATATCAAAAGCACCGTAATCATTTACCTTTGACTGAACTGACGAATCCTCGTCGCCTGCTATATATGTATATCCCTGCGGTACTTTTCCCACAATAATCGTCTCGGCAACGCAAATACTGCTGACCACTTCTGTCTGAGCGGGATAACCCGGTATTAAAATATTTATGTTTACGGATATATTTACAGATATTGAATGTCTTGTTTGGTTTATTCCTGCGCTTTCAAATTTGTTTTCAAATTCTGTTGAAACATATCCGGCAGGCATCATTCTAAGAGGAATTTCAGGTCCCATACCAGAAAAAAAGCTTCCTCCGAAAAGTGTTCCGAACGGCACCCTTACCTCACCGTCACCCATCTGCATAAGTGACGTGAATATATGGTCAGTGATTGATGTCTTTAGCTTGTTTATCTGCGTCATATCACATTCTACTGAATCAAGCTCGCCATCCGATGAACGGTTTACTGTTGCTATTTTGTCGTACTCAATATTATTTTTTTCGAGTTCATATTCCACAGCGGTGTTAATGGCGTCAGTTGCATATATTTTAGCCTGATAAACAGCAACAGCAGTTACGGTAGGTCTTATGTATGAGTCGATAATCCACATGAATATTGAAAATATGATTATCCAAAATACTATTTTATATATTCTCTTCGACTTTAAAATACTGCCGTGTGTATTCGGTTTGTATAATCCCAAACTCAACACCTCCCAAAAGCATATATGCTTCCCTGTTTATCCATTATATGTTTTAATAAAAACTTTTGTGCATAAATAAAATCCCGACAAAACACAAAGCTGATAAGCTTTACATCTTGTCGGGACTTTTTAGTTTTTATAAAGCGTTAACCAAAAACTATTTCATGTTAAAGAAAGCAACATATGCTCTGTATGCCATATATGTATCGAGCTTAGAGGAAATCTCCATAGGAGCGTGCATGCACCATACAGGAACACCTACGTCGATAACGTCCATGTTGTACTCAGCAAGGTAAACAGCAACTGTTCCGCCGCCGCCCTGGTCAACTTTACCGAGCTCAGCTGTCTGCCAAACTACATTTTCCTCATCAAAGAGTTTTCTGAGTTTAGCAAAGAATACAGCAGATGCCTCACTTGTACCGCTCTTACCGCCGCTTCCTGTATATTTCTCAACGCAAACGCCGTAGTTCATGTAAGCGCTGTTGTTTTTCTCGTTTACCTCAGGGAATGTTGCGTCAACTGCAGCAGCAACGTCTGAAGAGAGACACTCAGAGTGGTCGAGAATTGTGTGAAGAGCTATTCCGTAAGGAGCAGCAAGGTCAGCAAGGAAGTGTTTTAAGAATGCAGATTTCATACCTGTATTTCCGCAGCTTCCGATCTCTTCACGGTCTGCAAATACTGTAACTGTTGTATATGTAGGCTCTTTAGCCTCAAGAGCAGCCATAAGCGATGTATATGCACATACACGGTCATCCTGTCCGTAACCGCCTACAAAGCTTCTGTCAAAACCTACATCCTTTGCATTGAATGCAGGAACAGCAGTAATCTCAGCTGTTACAAAATCCTCCTCGATTATGCCGTATTTCTCAAAGAGAATGTTTGCTATGTTGAGTTTTACTCTCTGGCTTACCTTATCGTCTTTGAACGGACGTCCGCCGATAACGATATTGAGCTCCTCACCGCTGAAGCTCTCTTTGAGAGTTCTCTGGCTGTGCTGCTGTGCGAGGTGTGGAAGCAGATCGTTTATAACGAATACTGGATCATTCTCGTCCTCACCTATTTTGATTTTGAGGATAGAGCCGTCTTTCTTAACAACTATACCGTGCAGAGCTAAAGGCATAACTACCCAGTGATATTTTCTTACACCGCCGTAGTAGTGTGTTTTAAAGTAAGCTGTCTCAACATCCTCATAAAGTGGATGTGGCTTCATATCAATTCTTGGTGAATCGATGTGAGAAGCAACCATTTTTACACCCTCTGCAAGGCTCTTTGTACCTATTGTAGCAAATACAAGCGCTTTGTTACGGTTGTTGTAGTAAACCTTATCACCTGCAACGTATTTTTTGCCTGCTACAAACTCTGTGTATCCGTTTGCTTTGAGCATATCGATAGTGTAATCTACAACTTCCCACTCTGTTTTACCGTTGTCGAGGAATTTTTTATATCCCTCACCGAAGTCATAAATTGCCTTGTCTGTTTTTTCATCAATGCGGTCGTAACCGTTTTTAGGATTTCTGAGCAGTTTTTCCTGAAGCTGCTCTCCGATGCTCTTTTCGCTCATCGAAAATACCTCCTTATAAACTGTAAAGTTTTTTATAGATATTCATAGTATGAATAACTTTCTTAACATAGCTGTCGGTATCTTTAAACGGGATATTCTCAACAGTCATTCCGTCGGAAGAATAGCTTGTATCCTCAAGCCACTCTTTAACATTTCCCCAACCGGCATGATAAGCACACAATGCTGTATCGGTGCTGTTAAACTCGTCTATGAGCAGCCGCAGCAGGTATGTGCCGTATTTTATGTTTTCTTTCGGGTCATACAGAATGTCATAGGAAACGTCTTCCTTTTCGCCCATTCTGAATCTAATCCAGTCAAGTGTTTCGTCGGTTATCTGCATAAGTCCCTTTGCACCTATTGAAGAGGTTGCATCAGGTCTAAAGCTGCTTTCGGAGCGTATCACCGCATACGTCAATTCTATCGGTATATTGTTCTGTTCCGAATAAAGCTCTACATATTCGCTGTATTTAAGCGGATATGACTGCTTTGCGAATAAATAAGAGCCGATTAAAAATATCAAAACCGATAACACGGCAAAAAAGACAAATGCTATTATTTTTTTACTCTTTTTCCTCTTTGATAACATACACGCATCCTTTCCGCCGCAATATAAAACTAATTGGTCGTTAAATCCATAAGTAATTTTTCAAGCTGAGCTTTGAGCTTCTCTGGCTCAGCCTCATTTACTAATACATAGTCAGATTTCTTTATATAGTATTCGTCATCATGCTGTGAAAGTATCCTGTTTGTCGCCTGGTCTTTTGTAAGAGAGTCTCTTTTCATTATTCTGGAGCGTCTTAAATCCTCCGGAGCAATGACAGATACAACCTTATCGCAAAATCTGTCAGCACCGCTTTCAAATAAAGTTGGGGCATCCAAAACTATGATAGGCTCATTCATAGACTTATAGTGCTTTATCTTTTCATGTATTTCATCTATTATGTACGGAAATGTTATCTTGTTTAGTTTTCTCAGCTTTTCCCTGTCGCTGAAAACCATATCTCCCAGCACTTTACGGTTAAGAGTTCCGTCTATATTGAGTATCATGCACGAAAATTCAAGTGCGAGCTGTGACAGGCATTTTGTACCCTTTGCCACTAC
>CALXEM010000181.1 GCA_944387335.1 uncultured Clostridia bacterium
TTATTTTTTTATTATTCAGCTGTTATTTACTGTTTTCTGTATCGTTTAAAAATTCCTGTACCAAAAAGCGTGGACGCTGTTTGGTTTCAAGATAAATTTTACCGACATATTCTCCGACAATGCCGAGCGAAAATATTATAAGTCCGCCGACAGCCCATATTGATAGAAATAAGCTTGTCCAGCCCTGAATTGTATTGCCTAAAAAGTGCTGTACAAGCGAGTATATTCCAAAGCATATGCTCGCCGCGAATATAAACAGTCCCAAAAGTGTTATAAGGCGTATCGGCTTTGTGCTCAGAGAGGTTATTCCCTCAAAGGCGAGCGCTATCATCTTGCTGAGCGGGTACTTGCTCTCTCCCGCCTGACGCGCGCGGCGCTCATATTCCACTTTCGCCGTTTTATAGCCAATCATAGGCATAATTCCTCTTAAATAGAGGTTTACCTCTTTAAACTCAGACAGACTCTCGAGCGCCTTTGAGCTCATAAGCCTGTAATCTGCGTGGTCATAAACGGTGTTTACGCCCAAAAACTTCATAAATTTATAGAAGCTCCTTGCAGTAAAGCGCTTGAAAAATGTATCGGTGTCGCGTTTTGAACGCACGCCGTAGACTATCTCACAGCCGTTTTGATACTCAACGAGCATTTTGTCTATTGCGTTTATATCGTCCTGCAAGTCGGCGTCCAGTGATATTGTGACGTCACAGCAGTCCTTAACAGTCATAAGTCCTGCCAAAAGCGCGTTTTGATGTCCGCGGTTTCGCGTAAGGTTTATTCCCGAGATAAGGCTGTCCGCTTTATGCGCAGAGGATATAATATCCCATGTGTTGTCGGACGAGCCGTCGTTTACAAATACTATTCTGCTGTCACTAGCTATTTTTCCTGCCTGTATCAAAGCTTTCATCTTCTCGCTGAGTGCGTTTATAGTGTACGGCAGTACTTCCTCTTCATTATAGCAGGGTACTACCAGATAGAGTGTTGAGTTTCTCATGTTAAATATCGTTCCTTAAAGTTCATTTTATATATGCTATTTTAGCATAAAATAAGGGGGATTTGATGTTAAATAAAATAATTTTATGTAAAAAATAAAATTCATAATCTGCTATATGCACATCACACAATTAAAAACATGTGAAATATTAGTTGCATTTGCCGAAGTGTAATTTTTGCATAATTTATTAAACTTCAAACTATTGTGCATAAATGATAAGTGTTAGGGCTATGCGAAAGTTTTGAATTAGTGTATTTATACAAAAACGCAGCGGTGCATACGTAAAAAAACCGTTTTGTAACTTTTGCGCTGACAGTAATATAATCTAGATAAAGAAAAACGTCAGACCAAAAGGGGATAATACTATGAGCACGATTACACACAAAAACACAGGAGCAAATACAAGAAAAAGAAATTTAACCTACGATATTGTTATAGTCGGAGTTATGGCGGCAGTTATATTTGTAACAACATCAGTAGTTAAAATTGGTCCTATACCGACACCGGCAGGCAACACAATGATAAAGCTTGCGAATGCGTTTTGCCTTATGGCGGGCATACTGTTCGGCGGTGTAAGGGGTGGACTTGCTGCAGGCATAGGCTCTATGATATATGATTTGACCGACCCTGCATTTGTATCGGGCGCACCGTTTACACTTGTATTTTTCTTTATGATGGCTTTTGTAGCGGGAGCTGTTTCGCATATCGGCAAAGCAGACGGAAAGAACACTGTCCTCAACATTATAGGAGCAATAAGCGGCGCTGTTACATACCTTGTACTCTATCTCGGAAAGAGCGTCATAGTGCTGGTGCTCGCGGGAAGCGATCTGTCGGCGGCAATGACAGCGTGTGCAACTAAGTTTATAACATCGGGAATAAATGCTGTTATAGCTGTTGTTGTGGCTGTTCCGCTTTCAATCGTATGCAGAAAAGCTTTGGAAAGAGCCGGATTTACAAATAAGCTGTTTTAAATTATGAATATGAAAAAACGGAGAGTTTTTAAACTCTCCGTTTTTTTATGATAAAGCTTATTTATTCGGTGTAACGTAATTTTTCTCAAATGAGAAGTGAGCGGGCATACCGTTTTGTGTCGGGTACGGTACATCGCCCTGAATGAGCGGCAAAAGATAATCATATGCCGCAGGCAGTATGTTGTTGCCCTCCTCGTTTATCCACTCTCTTGGGAAAGTTTTTTCAAGGTTTGCAACATCGCTTATATCTGAAAGCTCTGTGCGTACAAGATAAGGCTTGTCGGAAATACGGTGGAATATGACCATTTTGCCTGTCTCGCCTGCAAGCGCAAAGCGTACAGCGTGAGCGCCGATTTTACGAGCCTCGGTTATATCTGTCTCGGAGAGCACATGACCTGCACAGCGCTGGAGTACGTTAAGTTCGATTGAACGGACCTTACAGCCTATTCTGTCTGCAACTGTTCTCTCTAAGAATTTTCCTACACCGGAGAGATATTTGTGACCGAATGCGTCAACCATACCGCTCTGCATGCTCTCTGCGGCATATCTTCCGTCAGCAAGCTTAATTCCCTCGGAAACGGCAACTATTACGGATTTATGCTCTTTCTGAACGCGTTTTACGTCCTCAATAAATTTGTCAACGTCAAATACAGCCTCAGGCAGATAGATGAGGTGCGGAGCCTTTAAGCCGATTGTGTGCGGAAGACAAGCAGAAGCAGCAAGCCAGCCTGCATTTCTTCCCATTATTTCAACTATTGTAACGGAATCAAGGAAGTAAACTTCGCAGTCGCGGATAATCTCAGCCATAGATGTGGCGATATATTTAGCGGCGCTTCCGAAGCCAGGGGTGTGGTCGGTGTTAGGAAGGTCATTGTCTATTGTTTTCGGAACACCCATTACGCGTATATCTTTCTGCTTTTTGTCAAAGTATGCAGAGAGCTTGTGAGCTGTGTCCATTGAATCGTTTCCGCCGATGTAGAAGAAGTATCCAATGTTGTATTCGTCGAATATCTCATCTATTTTATTGTAAACTTCCTCGGAGTCCTCAAGTTTCGGCAGACGAAAACGGCAGGAGCCGAGTGCCATTGCAGGAGTTACTTCAAGGTTGTGGAACATTTTTTCACTTGTCATCTGGCTTTTCAGCTCGATTATTTTACGGTCCAAAACGCCCTCTATACCGTTTACGGCGCCGTATATTTCACCAATTTCACTGTGCTTCATAGCCTCCTGTATTATTCCGGACAAAGAGGCATTTATTGCAGATGTCGGTCCGCCCGATTGTGCTATAAGCAGGTTTTTTTTCATTTTGATTACCGTTCCTTCCGTTTTTTTAATTTTCCATGTGCCGTAAATGTGCAAAAAATTTCAGTAATTATGTCAAATACAGTATATCATAATTTGTAATGGTCAACAATAGTTATCGTGCTTTTTGGCACGGCGAATTATCTTTGTGTAAAACTGAGTGTTATTTTGGTGTGAAGTGTACAGTAAAACAGCGGTTTTAAACAGTGTTTTTTTAAATTCGGTTAGTTGACTTTTAATTTTGTTTTAATTATAATTTACTTGTTGTAAAATGTTTTATGAAAACAAGAATGTCCTTTGCGGATGTGGCTTTACAGCATGTTTGTCCGTATAGGCTTCGTAAAATTTTCTAAAGGCGTTGACGGGAAAGAGTGTACATCTACCGAAAGTCAGCGGGCATGAATTGCCCTCAGAGAGAAAACCATTTGCTGAGAGGTTTTTGGCTTTTTTGTATGCGGCCGTCCCACGAGCCCAACACCGAACCTTTATTTTATTAAGGAAAAGGTATTGCGTTTGCCGCGTTAAGGCAGTTTGAGCGGCAGAATGTTTTAAAAATGTTCTGCAATTTGGGTGGTAACACGGATATTTACTTTCGTCCCATTTAAGGTGACGGAAGTTTTTTTATTTTATGTGTAAAAACCGCTGTATTTTATCCCGTTTTATCGGAAAGAGAGGTCATTTGAAAAATGAAATGGATGGGACTTAACGAAATAAGAGAAAAATATCTGCGATTTTTTGAGAGCAAGGGACATTTAAGACTGCCAAGCTTTCCGCTTGTGCCGATAAATGACAACAGCCTGCTCCTCATAAATTCAGGTATGGCTCCTATGAAGAAATTTTTCCTCTGACAGGAAACTCCTCCGAGCAAGAGAGTTACAACATGTCAGAAATGTATCCGTACTCCTGATATCGAAAACGTAGGTAAAACTGCGCGTCACGGTACATTTTTTGAGATGCTCGGAAACTTCTCCTTCGGCGATTACTTTAAAACAGAGGTAACAGCTTGGGCATGGGAATTCCTCACAAAGGTTATGGAACTGCCTGAGGACAGACTTTGGATAACAATTTACGAGGACGACGACGAGGCTTTTGAGATTTGGACAAAGCATGTCGGAATACCTGCTGAGAAAATTATCCGTATGGGCAAAGAGGACAACTTCTGGGAAATCGGTTCAGGTCCGTGCGGTCCGTGCTCCGAGATACACTGGGACCGCGGCGAGCAGTACGGCTGCGGCAAGCCTGACTGCGGTGTAGGCTGTGACTGCGACAGATTTATGGAGATATGGAACCTCGTATTCTCTCAGTTTGACTCTGACGGAGAGGGTCACTACGAGCGCCTTGCTCATCCGAATATCGATACAGGTATGGGACTTGAGAGACTTGCGTGCGTTATGCAGGAGGTAGGCAACCTGTTTGAGGTTGACACAGTTCAGAACATAATGAACCATGTAAGCCGCATAGCAAATGTAAAATACCACGAGGACGAGGCAAAGGATATTTCACTTCGTGTTATAACAGACCATATCAGAAGCACAACATTTATGATTTCCGACGGTGTGCTTCCGTCCAACGAGGGAAGAGGCTATGTGCTCAGAAGACTTCTCCGCCGCGGTGCGCGTCACGGACGTCTTTTGGGCATAAAAGAGCCGTTCCTCTATAAGATCTGCGACACAGTTATAGATGAAAATGAAAAGGCATATCCTGAGCTTCGCCAGCATGCTGACTTTATCAAAAAGGTAATAAAGGTAGAGGAAGAGCGTTTTGCAAAGACTATCGACCAGGGTATGGACATGCTCTCAGAGATAATCGAGAACATTGAAAAATCCGGCGGTGAGAGAGTGCTTTCAGGTGAGGAGGCATTCAAGCTCTACGATACATTCGGCTTCCCGATTGACCTTACAAAAGAGATTATTGCAGAGAAAAACATCTCACTCGACGAAGAGGTATTCACCGAGCTTATGAACCAGCAGAGAGAGACTGCACGTACAAACAGAAACTCTCTGGATACAGTCGGCTGGTCTGACGACAGCTTTGCTGACCTCGATATAGATGAGTTTAAATTTGTAGGTTACGACACACTCGAAGCAAATACTGTTGTTATGGGAATTTTAAAGGATTCCATGAGAACAGACGCAATCTCACAGGACGAAGAGGGAATAGTTGTACTCAAAGAAACTCCGTTCTACGCTGAGAGCGGCGGACAGGTAGGCGATAAGGGTATAATCGTTTCAGGTAAGTCCATATTTAAAGTAACAGACTGCCGCAAATCCCCGACAGGACAGTTTTTGCACATGGGATATGTTGTAAGCGGTGTTATAAGTGACGGCGCCGAGGTAACTGCGTCTGTTGACAAGGAAGAGAGACGTGCCGTTATGAGGAACCACTCTGCATGTCACCTTTTGCAGGCGGCTTTGAGAAAAGTTCTCGGCGACCACGTTCATCAGGCAGGTTCATATGTTGACCGCAGAAGATGCCGTTTTGACTTCTCACACTTCTCCGCTATGACTGCTGAGGAGATTGAAAAAGTTGAAAATATGGTAAATACCATGATACTCGACGCACTTGATGTAAATGTAACTGAAATGAGCATAGACGAGGCTAAAAAGCTCGGTGCAATGGCTCTGTTCGGTGAGAAATACGGAGATGTTGTACGTGTATGCGATATGTCAGGCAAATCAATAGAGTTCTGCGGCGGTACACACGTTAAGAATACTGCTCAGATAGGTCTTTTCAAGATAATTTCCGAGTCCTCCGTTGCGGCAGGTGTTCGCCGTATCGAGGCTACTACTGCAAACGGCGTTCTCGAACTGCTTGACGAGGCTAACAAGACTATTGCCGATTCAGCTGAGAACTTAAAGCTCTCCAATCCTGCTGAGCTTGTTGCCAAAACTGCTTCAGTTGCAGTTGAGCTCAAAGAAAAGGATAAGGAGATTGAAACACTCAACTCCAAGCTCGCTGAAATGCAGACAAACGGACTGTTTGACGATGCCAAAGAGGTTGCAGGTGTAAAGGTTATCTACACAGCATTTTCTGGTACAAAGAACGAGACACTCCGCGCAATGTGCGATAAGGTAAAGGATAAGATGCCAAAGGCTGTTGCTATGATATGCGGCTTAAACGACGGCAAGGCTACACTGTTCTGCGTATGCGGTAAAGAGGCTGTTGCGGCAGGCGTTCATGCAGGCAAGCTTATCAAAGAGGTTTCTGCAATGGTAGGCGGTTCAGGCGGCGGACGTCCTGACAGCGCTATGGGCGGAGCAAGAGATATATTCAAAATAGACGAGGCTCTTTCAAAGGTTCCTGAGATAGTAGAGCGTATGGTAAACGATAAGAAATAAACATTTTAATTTATCTCATATAGTAAAAAGGAGATGTTTTTAAATGGATTGTGTTTTCTGTAAAATTATAAACGGTGAAATACCGTCAACAAGAGTTTACGAGGACGATGTCTGCATAGCTATAAAGGACATTGAGCCTAAAGCACCTGTGCATGTGCTTGTTATTCCAAAAACACATGACATCACCTGTGCAGATGATATAACAGAGCAGAACAGTGCAGTTATAGCTCACATCTTCTCAGTTATACCGAAAATTGCCGAAAAACTCGGAGTTAAGGGCGGTTACCGCATTGTAAACAACTGCGGAGAGATGGCAGGTCAGACTGTTCACCACCTGCATTTCCACATACTCGGCGGAAAAGAGCTCGGAGAGATGGCGAAAAATAACGGAGTTATTTTTACAGAGTTGCGTTTGCCGCTTTGAAAAGTGCCATTTGGACGAAAGAGCAGATAAACTCATTAAATTGTAAAATATAATAACCCACACACTGCATGGAAGGAGTAATTTTTATGCAGAGCAAATATCTTTTAAAGGTTGCAGGGCTTGAAAGAGAGCTTACAATATGCCCTGTAAACGAAAAAATGTCGATAGCCGGCTTTATAATGTTTTCCGACGTTGAGCTGACTGTTGCATGTGCAAAAGAGCTTCT
>CALXEM010000182.1 GCA_944387335.1 uncultured Clostridia bacterium
GACACTGAATATTAAGCTATAGCATTGCCGCTCGCCGACCAGTACAAAAATTGGTGCAAATTCTCATTTTCTCACGGCTTTCGCTCTAGGCGTAACCGCAAAGCAAAGCCGTGAGAAATGCATATTCCGCTATCAGAGTGACGTCCTAACACAGTCTGAACGACAGGACTTTAACTATCCTATTTCCTCGGATACTCCCAGCTTTTTCGAATATACACGTTATTCTCTTTTAGGATTTTTCGTACTGAGTCGACATTAATTCCGACAGCTTTGGCTATATCGGCTGGTTTGTAGTATTCTGAATACATTTGCATAACTAATTCTACAACGCCTTTACGTTCCATAAGTTGGTTAGTTACTTTGATTCCTCGCTTTTTGAGGTTATCGCTTATGGTGCGGCGATGGCAGTTATATTCTTTGGCTAATTCATATGTCGAGACGCCAGAATTATATTTTACAATTATTTCGCTAAGCTCTTTATTCGATAAATGTTTTTGTTGCTGCTTTATCTCAGTTTTGATATTATAGGCGTTATTAGAATACTCTGGTATAGAGCTATCCGTAACGGGGGTTAGCGGGGTACATTTGACTTTGTCGAGGATTATATCGTAATTCTTCGAGTTGATTTCCGATAGTCCCACCAAAGTGAAAACCCGGTAAGTATGCAAAAATCGCATATTTATCGGGTTTCTTTTATGCTTTTAAAAAGCTGTATTGATTGAAAAATCTCAAAAATAATATGTTTTTCGCAAAAATGCAACACGAAATGCAACACAAAAATGCAACATAAATACTCCTGTTGGGTGCTATTGTGTTTATCGAATTTCTTTTTTTTATCGTGGTAAGTGCTGCTTATGCCTTTGAGCATTTGTTATCTGTAAGATGTAATAAAATAATTTATAAAGAACAGTTTATAATCTATTTGGATTATAAAAAGAAATTAAATAAAATACTGTAAAATAATTACTTGTATTTTATTGACAAATTAGAAATATGTGCTATAATTTAGGCAACAAATTCGACTAAGCTTACTATTATAAAATGAAGGAGAGTTAAAATGAAAAAGATAGATAAATTTATCAATTTCTATTCTGTTCCTAAAACTTTGAGATTTTCCTTACTGCCAATAGGTAGGACAGAAGAAAATTTTAATAAGAAATTGCTGCTTGAAGAGGATAAGAAAAGAGCTATTGAATATGATAAGGTTAAATCTTACATAGACCGTTGCCATAAACAGCATATTGAATCTGTACTTTCAAAAGTGTTTATTGACGGTATAAAAGAGTACGCCGATTTATACTATAAAACAAACAAAAACGATAAAGATATTAAAAGTATGAAAAATGCAGAGGCAGCAATGCGAAAAACTATTGCCAAAGCATTGACTAATAATCAAACATATAAATCTATTTTCAGTAAAGATATTATAGGGAAAGTTTTACCTGAATTTTTAAAAAATCAAGATGAAATTGCTTCGGCTCAAATGTTTGATAAATTTACAACGTATTTTTCCGGCTTTAATAAAAACAGAGAGAATATGTATTCAGACGAAGAAAAATCTACATCGGTTGCATATCGCTGTATACACGACAATTTGCCTAAATTTCTTGATAATGCGTTAGTTTTTAAAAAAATACAGGCAACTTTAAAAGAATCTGATTTGAAAGATTTAGACGATAATTGTATGAATACATACGGCATAAATGTCAAGGATATTTTTGATCTGGATTACTTTAGCTTTGTTCTGTCACAATCAGGTATTGATAAATATAACGGCATTATCGGCGGTTACAGCCGTGAAAACGGAGAAAAAATACAGGGATTAAATGAATTTATCAATCTTCATAATCAAAAGAATAAGACTGCACGACTTCCACTATTTAAAAAGTTATACAAACAAATTTTAAGTGACAGAGAAAGCATCTCATTTATTCCGGAAAAATTCAATTCTGACAACGAGGTTTTATCAGCAATTAAAGATTATTGCAATGCTGTTTTAGACGGTAGTATAAAGCATATCGGCGAGTTGTTCTCTGAATTTGACAGCTTTGATTTAAACAAAATATATATTACATCGGGTTTAGCGGTTACAGATATTTCTAATGCTGTTTTTGGAAAGTGGAGCGCTGTATCTGAAAGCTGGAATAAAGAGTATGAAGAAAAACACCCTTTGAAATCCGGTAAAAATATCGAAAAGTATTATGAAACAGAGAAAAAAGAATATAAGAAAATAAAGAGTTTTTCTTTAGCAGAAATACAGAGACTGGGTATTCAGTCAGCAAAAGAAGGCAGTATTTGCAGCGTATCAGAGTATTATAAAAATACAGTATCGGAAAAAATAAAAATTATTAAAGAAAACTACTGCTTAGCTGAAAACTTAATCAGCTCCGAATATATTGCTGAGAAAAAATTAAACAGTAATGACAGTGCAATAGCTCTGATTAAAAACCTGCTTGATGCTTTTAAAGAACTGCAAAGGATTGTTAAGCCGTTATTCGGTACAGGAAAAGAAGAAAGTAAAGATGAGTTTTTTTACGGTAAGCTCAGCTTTTATTATGAAAGCTTAGCTGATGTAGACGGACTTTATAATAAAGTCAGAAATTATGTCACTCAAAAGCCATATTCAAAAGATAAAATAAAATTAAACTTTCAAAATCCTCAATTTTTAGGCGGCTGGGATAAAAATAAAGAAAGAGATTACAGAACAGTAATATTGATAAAAGATAATATGTACTATCTTGCTGTTATGGATAAAAGCAATAACAAAGCTTTTATAAATCCGCCTGAATGTAATGACGGTGATTTTTATGAAAAAGTAGAATACAAGCTTTTACCCGGAGCTAATAAAATGCTTCCAAAAGTTTTCTTTGCAGAGTCAAACAAGGACAATTTCTCACCAAGTAATGAAATACTTGATATACGCAAAAGGGAAAGCTTTAAAAAAGGTTCTGATTTTAATTTATCTGATTGCCACAAGCTTATTGATTTCTTTAAAGCCTCTATTGATAAACATGAAGATTGGTCACAGTTTGGGTTCGACTTTACCGTGACAGAAAAATATAATGATATAAGTGAATTTTACAGGGAGGTTGAAAAGCAAGGCTACTCTATTAAATTTAAGAATATACCTGTATCATATATCGATGAGCTTGTAAACAACGGAGAACTGTATCTCTTCCAAATCTATAATAAAGATTTTTCAAAGTACAGCCACGGAAAACCAAATTTACACACGATGTACTTTAAAATGCTTTTTGATAAGGATAACCTTGATGATGTCGTCTATCAGTTAAACGGCGGCGCAGAAATGTTTTACAGAGAAAAAAGCATAAATAAAGACGAGATGATTGTTCACCCTGCAAATCAGCCTATAAAAAATAAAAATATAGATAACAGCAAAAAGACAAGCACATTTGCTTATGACCTTATAAAAGATAAGCGATTTACTAAAAGACAATTTTCATTGCATCTGCCTATTACGCTTAATTTTAAGGCAAAGGGACAGAATGTAATAAACAATGACGTAAAACTGTCTATAAAAAATTCTGATGAAAATTACATAATCGGTATAGACCGCGGAGAAAGAAATCTGTTATATATCTGTGTTATAAACAGCAGGGGAGAAATAGTCGAGCAAAAATCCTTGAATGAAATAATAAGCAATAACGGATATAAAGTAGATTATCATCACCTGCTTGACGAAAAAAAGGGTGAAAGAAATAAAGCCCGCATGAACTGGGGAACAGTTGAAAATATCAAGGAGCTTAAAGAGGGGTATTTAAGTCAGGTAATCCATGAAATTTGTAAGCTTGTTTTAAAATATGACGCTTTGATTGCCATGGAGGATTTGAACTTCGGATTTAAAAACGGTCGATTTAAAGTCGAAAAACAGGTATATCAAAAATTTGAAAATATGCTTATTGAAAAACTGAATTATTTAGTCGATAAGAACGCCGCTCCGTGTGACAAAGGCGGTCTGCTCAACGCATACCAGCTTACAAATAAAGCCGATAAAGTAAACAATGCAAGACAAAACGGAATAATATTCTATGTACCTGCCTGGTTAACAAGTAAAATAGACCCTGTAACCGGTTTTGCCGACCTTATAAGACCGAAATATACAAGCGTTAAAGAAGCTGCTGCATTGATAGAAAACATTGATGATATCAGATACAACGAAAATGAAAATTTATTTGAATTTGATATCGATTATTCTAAGTTCCCGAGATGCTTAGCGTCGTACAGAAAAAAATGGACTGTATGCAGTAATGCCGACAGAATTCTGACTTTCAGAAATTCGGAAAAGAACAGTGAGTGGGACAATAAAACAGTAATTTTAACAGACGAGTTTAAAAAGCTCTTTGAAAAATACAATATCGATTATAAAGATAATTTAAAATCAAATATTTTGAATACGGATAATGCGGAGTTTTACAGAGGATTTGTAAAACTGTTCTCGCTGTGCCTTCAGATGAGAAACAGCAAAACGGGAGATGTTTCGGTAGATTATCTCATTTCACCTGTAAAGGACAGCAACGGCAATTTTTACGACAGCCGTGACTATTCTGCCGATAATGCAAAGCTGCCGCAAAATGCAGACGCAAACGGAGCTTACAATATTGCGCTTAAATGTTTGTGGGCGGTAAACAAACTCAAACAAACCGATGATAAAATGATAGAAAAGGTTGATTTGACAATCAAAAACAGTGATTGGCTGGAGTTTGTACAAAAATGAGTGAAACACCGATATCTATTTCAAGTTTGAATGACTTTGTATTTTGTCCGGTATCAATATATTTTCATTCGATTGATGCCGATGAAGACGATTTGTTGATTAAGGACGAATATCAATTAAAGGGAACAGATTCTCATAAAAGCTCTGATTCTGCAACATACTCAACCAAAAAGAGTATGTTGCAGAATATATGTGTATACTGTGAGCAATATAATCTTTACGGGAGAATTGATACTTTTGATGTAGAAAAAGGTATCCTTACAGAACGTAAAAAGAAAATAAAAACTGTATTTGACGGATATATATTTCAGCTTTATGCACAATATTTTGCCCTTATAGAGATGGGGTATACTGTTAAAAAACTTAGACTTTACAGTATGGACGATAATAAAATTTATTCTGTAAAAAAGCCAGAATCAAATACAGAAATGTATGAAAAATTTAATGCTTTACTAAAAAAGATAGATTGTTTTTCATTTGAAACTTTTTGTCAGGAAAATGCTGAAAAATGTAATAACTGTATTTACGAACCGCTATGTAGCTTTTCTATAAAAAAGTAGGGGGGATATTGTGTTTACTTCACCTGACTTCTGTAACAAACAGATTGTTTTTGTTCTTTTTAATGAGGGGGAAAAACTTGCATTCAGTAATGATAATATTGTAGTGAAGGACAAAAACGGAAAAATTAAGTTTCAGACTACGTGTTACAGACTTTTTATTATTTTTGCAGTAGGGCATACAAGTATTACATCTGCATTAATTCAAAAGACAAAAAAGTTTGGGTTTTTCATAGCTCTTATGACACCCGGGTACAGATTATACGCCATTATTGGAAACTCAAAAGACGGAAATACTTTACTTAGAAGAAAGCAGTATTCATATAATAAGCTTGAATTAGCTAAAAAGATTATTGTAAATAAAATGAACAATCAAAAACATGAGCTTAAAATCGTCAGAAATAAGAGCGATTCTGTAAAAGAGGCAATAGCATTGATTGACAATTATATGACAGACGTAACTTCTGCCGATACTCTTAACAAAATAATGGCGTATGAGGGATTGGCGTCAAAGCTATATTTTAAAAATCATTTCAATAATATATTATGGAAAGGCAGACAGCCAAGAGTAAAACTTGATTATGTCAACTCTACATTGGATATAGGATATACACTGTTATTTACTTTTATAGACGCTTTGCTTTTAACTTATGGTTTTGATACGTATTGCGGTGTGATGCACAGACAATTTTATATGCGTAAATCATTGGTTTGTGATTTGGTGGAACCGTTCAGGACTTTGATTGATCATGCGGTAAAGAAAGGCATTAATTTAGGCCAGATTAAAGAGGACGATTTTTTGTTAGTCAATAATCAGTATCGTTTAAAATGGTCCGAATCATCAAGATATGTTAAAATTTTAATGACACCTATTATAAATAACAAGGAAAGTATTTTTAGATATATTCAATCATACTATCGTTGTTTTATGAAAGATTTACCGGAAAAAGCTTTTCCCGAATATATTTTAGGAGAATAAAAAATGATAATAATAAGCTATGATATATCTGATGATAAAAAAAGAGCTAAGTTCAATAAGTATATTAGAAAATTCGGCCATAGACTTCAATATTCAGTATATGAGATAAAAAACAGTGACAGAATTTTAAACAATATTGTTACGGATTTGAATAATAAATGGTTAAAGCTGTTTGACCAAACAGACAGCGTATATATTTTTCAAATGAGTTCATCTTGTAAAATTCTCAAATATGGATATGCCAAAAATGAAGATGAAGATTTACTGATTGTTAAATAAAGTTGCAAACCTAAGTCTTAATATGATAAAATATAAAATAAATGGGTTTATTAATCTATTATAATGATAAATGTGCCAAAAATAATGGGCGCTACAATCTGATTTTTATTAACAAATAACAATGTAAGGGGTTAATAAACCCTTTTAATTTCTACTATTGTAGATAAGCACGAGGAGCGCTTTGACATATATCGGTTAATAAACCCTTTTAATTTCTACTATTGTAGATATTAGATACTCTTGTCGGCAAGCAGAGGGTTAATAAACCCTTTTAATTTCTACTATTGTAGATGCCATAAGTGACATCTTTGTTTTGCGGGGTTAATAAACCCTTTTAATTTCTACTATTGTAGATGGCGGAGCTTGCGAACTTTAATTCATCGGTTAATAAACCCTTTTAATTTCTACTATTGTAGATCATATGCTTTAGCTTTTTGGTAGAGTTCGGTTAATAAACCCTTTTAATTTCTACTATTGTAGATATCTAATAATATCATCAATTCTTGACTGTGGTTAATAAACCCTTTTAATTTCTACTATTGTAGATTCTACGTTTGCCGCTATGTTACTTAATGAGCGGTTAATAAACCCTTTTAATTTCTACTATTGTAGATACCTATATCAAAGAAAGCTTGCTTTTTGGTTAATAAACCCTTTTAATTTCTACTATTGTAGATCCAAATAGCACAAAGCACCTCAGTTTTGGGTTAATAAACCCTTTTAATTTCTACTATTGTAGATTAATAGTAAGCT
>CALXEM010000183.1 GCA_944387335.1 uncultured Clostridia bacterium
AAAAGCACAATAAAACTGTGCATTAACACATATAAAAATTTTTAATATACGCTATTTCGATTGAAAAAAAGCATATTTTACACTATAATAGTATTGAAAGAATTTTAATATGCAAATGCAGGAAAGAAGGAAAGAGCTTTATGAACGAAAAGGAACTTTATAAGCTTTGGACTGCTCAAAATCTTGAGGATAAGGATTTGAAAGAGGAACTTTTATCTATCAAGGACAACGATGATGAAATTTTTGATAGATTCTACAAAGAGCTTGATTTCGGTACAGCCGGTCTCAGAGGCGTTATAGGCGCTGGTACAAACCGTATGAATATCTATACAGTAAGAAAGGCAACCCAGGGAATAGCCGACTACATAAAAGCACACAGCGAAAACGGCTCAGTTGCAATAGCATATGATTCCAGAATAAAATCAGACCTCTTTGCAAAAGAGACAGCGCGTGTTTTTGCGGCAAATGGTATAAAGGTGTATATTTACCGCGAGCTTATGCCAACGCCTGCGCTTTCCTTTGCTGTAAGAGAGCTTAAATGTGATGCAGGTGTAATTATAACCGCAAGCCACAACCCTGCAAAATACAACGGATATAAGGCATACGGCTCTGACGGCTGTCAGATAGGACCTGAAATAGCCGATGAGGTTATAGAGATTATCCGCGGACTTGATATTTTCAGCGATATAAAGATTGCTGATTTTGATAAATCACTCGAAAACGGCACAATAGAATACATCTCCGACGATGTTATAGAGAGCTTTTATAAGAATGTGCTTTCACAGTCAGTAAATCACGGCATTGCCGAAAATTCAGGATTGAAGCTTGTATATACACCGCTCAACGGCGCAGGAAACAAGCCTGTAAGAGAGATACTTAAAAGAATAGGCATAAAAGATGTGCATGTTGTAAAAGAACAGGAAAATCCTGACGGAAACTTCCCGACATGCCCTTATCCAAACCCTGAGATACGTCAGGCGCTCGAAAAGGGACTTGAATTGTGCAAAGAGCTTGACGCTGATATGCTTTTGGCGACAGACCCTGACTGCGACCGTGTGGGCATTGCTGTAAAGGATAAAGACGATTACCGCCTGTTTTCCGGAAATGAGGTAGGAGTGCTGCTGCTCAACTACATTGCCTCATGCAGAAAGGAAAACGGCACACTGCCGAAAAATCCTGTATGCGTAAAGACTATCGTTACAACAAATATGATAAACGATGTTGCAAAGACATACGGCGTTGAGGTAAGAAACGTACTGACAGGCTTTAAGTTTATAGGCGGTGTTATAGCTGAGCTTGAAGAAATAGGTCAGGCTGACAGATATATCTTGGGCTTTGAGGAGAGCTACGGTTACCTCACAGGCGGATATGTAAGGGATAAGGACGCCGTTGACGCTTCAATGATGATAGTTGAAATGGCTTCATATTATAAGAAGCAGGGCAAACTGCTCACACAGGTGCTTGAGGAGCTTTACGAAAAGTATGGCTGGTATCTCTGCTCGCAGGAGAGCTTTGCATTCGAGGGTGCATCAGGCATGAAGCACATGGCCGATATAATGGATTCAATGAGAAAATCACCTATGCCGCAGATTGCAGGCGTTAAAACGGTTTATCTCGCTGATTACGGTGTATCCGAGAAAAAGGATATTGTAACGGGCAAAACCGAGGCAATAGAGCTCCCGCAGTCAAATGTGCTTGAATTTGGCTTGGAGGACGGCTCAACAGTAATTGTAAGACCTTCGGGAACAGAGCCGAAAATAAAGATTTACTATTCTGTTAAAGGCGCATCCAAAACAGAGTCTGAGAACATGCAGGCAAATTTGAAAAAAGCAATGGAAGCTATTATCAAAAACGCGTAGTGAATATGATTTTTAACGAAAACGGGAGAGCTGAAAAAGCTTTCCCGCTTTTTATTGAAAAATAAATCAAAAAGGTATATCATGGTTTAAAAATATCAGCTTAAAAGAGGTGCTTTTAATGCTTCAGTACAACGTATTTCCCGGAGGAAAAAAGAGGGTAGTCACTTTCAGCTACGATGACGGACACGAAAACGATAAAAGACTTGTTGCACTGTTCAATAAGTATAAAGTCAAGGGTACGTTTCACTTAAACGGAATAAACTATATCGGTATGACAGATAAAGAACTTGAAGAAGTAAGAGAACTCTATAAAGGACATGAGATTTCATGCCATACCGTACACCACGGCTGGCTTAACAAAATGCTTCCCGTTTCAATAGTCAGAGAGGTTTATGAGGACAGGAAGATACTCGAAAAGATAGCGGGTTATCCTGTTGTCGGTATGTCGTATCCGAGTGGGGCATATGACGATGAATCAGCTGACGTTCTGCGTGCCTGCGGAATAGTATATTGCCGTACCGTGGAAAAATCCGACCACATTGATTTTCCAAAAGATTTTCTCAAATGGCACCCAACGTGTCACCACAGAGAAGCACTGGCTATGTGTGATGATTTTCTTGAGACAATAGACTCCGAGTGGAAAAGCCAGATGTTCTACATCTGGGGACACAGCCACGAGCTGAAAACAGAGGAAGACTGGACGTATATGGAAAAGCTTTTGCAGAAGCTTTCGGGAAATGATAAAATATGGTATGCCACAAATTTGGAGATATACGAGTATGTCACAGCGCAGAGACAGCTTAAAATATCCGCCGACGAAAGCATTATACATAATCCGTCTGCAACAGACGTATGGGTTGAGCGCGACAAAAAAGAAATCATCTGCATACCTGCGGGAAAGACGCCGGACAGATTCTGCCAGGGGCGCG
>CALXEM010000184.1 GCA_944387335.1 uncultured Clostridia bacterium
GTATTTCTTGTACACTTTATCATGCGAACAGTGCCGTTTTGCTTCCAGAACTTCACTAAAACAGTTGTCACATCGTCGTTGGCAAGACTGTAAGGGTCAACATCGCAGTCGGCGCATATGCTCTCAGCGTCAATTCTGCTCATTCCTCTCCTTATAGCCTCATCTCTCACACTCTCAACAGGCATGAGCTGTTCTATTATGACAAAACTCTGGTTTTGGATTTCGTCTATAACAGGATTTGAAACGAGTATGTGCGTGTTTTCGATGTTCTCAACACAAATATCACCGCAGGCGCCCCCGGACGACTGAACATCAGGGTCAAAGTAAATGTAAAAGCACCCGTCCCCGTCAACAGCAGCGTTTCTGAGCATTCTGCGCTGTTTCGAGCGCACCTTGGTGTTTTCCATAACGCGCTCAACCTCTCGCTCAGCCGCCGCCATCAAAACTCTGCTGTCACTGTCGTCGCCCAAAACGCTGTCTACACTCACAGCGATGTCATCGGACACCAGCATCGCGACATAATAGTTCACAACAGGCTTTAAAAAGTTAAATACAGGCTTGTCCAGATCAGGCGCGTTTACCCCCTCCCACTGTCTGTCATTAAAGAAGTTCTCGTTCCTGCGCACATTGTCATATAGTCCTATTGACTCGTTGTACTCAACGCACTTAAGATACTCTCCGTAAATCTCACGCGGCTCCTTTAATATCTTCAAATTCTCACCCCCTTTCACGTATTACTGCTCTTTGCCGTCATAGTTCCAAAAATTTTCCCACTGTCTGTCCAGCGTATCATCTTCAGCCTGTTTTATATCTTTCTTTTTATGGCTTAATCCCGTTATAATAAACGGACTTCTCACATACGCCCCGCATAAAAACGAGAGTATGCACCCTGCCAGCACAATAATACTATCCATTTTCTCACGCCTCTCTTTGCTCCTTTTTCTTTTTTTAAACGCCGTACATAATCAGCTCGTTCTCCTGCTCCTCCCACGGTATCAAATCGGCAAAATCATCATTTTGCGCTTTAATGTCGGATTTGATAGGTCTTGAGCTTGCAAAATACCTCATTGCGTCACACGAATGAGTCAGCTCATGCGGCGTTACAGCGCAGTCGTTCGGGTTCTTTTCGTCAAAGCGAATTGCAGGCAGACACCGTATTATGTTAAGACAATTTCTGAAAAATTTGAGCCTGCTCGTCTTTTCCTCATTCTCTCCGTAAACTTTCAGCCATTCCTTTAAGTTGAGCCACCCCGCAACCCTGTCGTTTGACGCCTTGGTGAGCAAAACGCCGTTTTCGCAGAAAATCTCAGCCGCACTCTTTCCCGTATCCTGCCGCCTGTTCCAAAGGTCCGGCGGAGCAAAATACTGCTCAATCTCCTCGCCGCCGCTCATTTCCAGTATCTTTTTGGCGGCCCGGCTTATTATCAAAGACGGCTCATATAACTCCCTGTAAACATATGCGTTTCCCGAAGTGTCCATTGCTATCCAGTAACACGCGAGCATATCAAGCCCGTAGTCGAGCGATACATATCTTCTCCAGTCACTCGGTATCACAAACGGCTCAATTACGTGCACATCTCTTGAAAACTCGGAAAAATACTGCCCCTCAAACAGTTCCCATTCACCGTACAGCATCGCCTTTTTTCTTGCCTCGGGCAGATTTTCCAATACCCTTACATATTCCGGCGAATGCTCCATCAAAAACGCGTTGTCGTACACAAGACTTTTTATAAAAGTGTAGTCCTCCGCGCGCTCGCTGTTTTTGTAATTTCTGTCTATAAACAGCCTTTTAACCCACGAGTGCCCCACACCTCCCGGATTGCACGTAAGATACATCCTCGGCGAAAAATTCTCCCGCATCATACCGCTTGAACGGTTGCACTCGGTCAGCGCCTGAAACTGAAACTCGGTAAACTGCGTCGCCTCCTCCATGAATATTACGTCATACGCCTGTCCCTGATACTGCAAAACGTCCTGCTCGCTGTCGCAGTACCCAAGCTTTAAGCGCGAACCGTTCGGAAAGGTAAACTCCTTTGAACTCTCCCTGTAAACAGCCGCGTCTTTTAGCTGCTTTTGCAGTATAAGAATGTGGTTTTCCCGCAGCTGCGGCAGCGTTCTTCTTATAAGCAGAAGCTGTATGCCGTCGTGCGCCAAAGCCAAAAGAATAAGCTTGACTCTCGCCGCCCAACTCTTTCCGCCGCCTCTCGCGCCGCCGTATGCCACAAAACGGCTTGTTGCCTCAAAAAACTCTCTCTGCTTCGGGTACGGCGTGTCAAGTCGAATCCTCACTTCGCCCATTCCCGAATATCCCCTTTCAGCTCCACACTTATCGTGTTTTCTTCGTCTGACGACTTGTTTTCGTCATACATTCCCAACAGCTTGGAAAGCTGCAAAAGTGCATTTTCCTTGTCATATAGCTTTAATTTAAACGTGCCGTTTGAAGCCTGAGCCAGTTCGCATACAGCCCTCGTGTCACTGCACACAGACGAGTCCTTCAGCGAAATTATCGCCTTGCCGTCACAGTCGGAGGAAAAATCAAGATAATCCCCCATGTCCGCAAACGCGATCGATGCCCATTCCTCCAAAACCTTCTCTTTAAGTTTGCTTTGAGTGTCCTTTTTAAGCCTCTCTATCTCAGCGCACACCCCGCTGTCGTTCAAAAGACTTTTTGCGTACCTCAGCGTATATCCCGCCGCGTCGGCAGCCGCCTTTAAATCGGAACACTCAGCATATTTTGAAATAAAAACCTCTCTCGCCCCGTTTTTTGAAAACATATGTTCTTTGCTTCTTGACATCACCGTCCCCCCTCGTCTATACTAAATGTGTAGTTTTGTGCGCGTAAAGACTAAAGTGCACTAAAAACAACTTTCTTTCGCTGTTGTAAGTACATTATAGTGCACTAGCGTGTACTTGTCAATACTGTTTTTGCAAAAAAGTGCACTTTTTTATTTTTTTGAAAGGAGTACCCCTCCATGTTTTACGAAAGGCTTTTAAATCTCTGCAAAGAGAACAACATATCTCTCACAAACCTTGTGGAAAGCTTAGGAATGAGCAAGGGCAATATATCAAAATGGAAAACCGGAGCAGTGCCGAAATCGGCAACGCTTAAAATAATAGCCGACAAATTCGGCGTTTCAATGGAATACCTCATAGGCAGTCAGGACGAGCCGGACAGCCAGACCTCGCAGGACGGACTGCTCAAAAAAATAGGCGGTATCTCGCTCACGGACTTTCCTCTCATAGCAATTCTCGGCTCGGTCAAAGCGGGATACGGCGGACTTGCCAGCGAGGAGATTATAGGCTATGAGACAGCCGATGTAAAAAACCCCGAGGAGTGCTTTTATCTGCTTGTAAAGGGCGACAGCATGGAGCCGTATATACACGACGGCGATTTAGCTCTTGTCAGAAAGCAGTGCGACGTCGATTCCGGCAGTCTTGCCGTCGTCATCATAAACGGCGACGAGGGAACACTCAAAAAGGTGGTAAAGCAGGACGGAGCGCTTATCCTCCAGCCATTCAACCACGACTATTCCCCACAGATATTCTACGGCGACAACTTAAATTCAGTGCATATAGTAGGACAGGTTATATCAACCGTAACACGCCGTTCATGGTGATTTTAATCACTTTTATCACTTGCATATGTGCTGATAACGTGATATACTGAGTATTACATAAATAAAGGATAACGCATTGACTGAGAGAGTAGGTAATTTGCTCAAAGCACCAGAGAACGGGCGTCACCGGCTGAAAGCGCCCCGCTAAAGAGAATTTACCGAAGTTCACTCACGAGCGGTGCCGTTGAACACTTTTCTAAGTAGACGGCAACGTAAGCGGCACGTTACGCCGTGTCGAGTGTTCGGCTTTTTATATAAGTCGAAAACAAGGGTGGTACCGCGAGAAAATATATCCTCGTCCCTTTTGGGACGGGGATTTTTATTTTTATAAACCGTCTTTCCCCGTCATTGAGCAGTCCTGTAAAAATAAATCATACTTTACGCTAAAACAACTCAAAAAAATAACAGTTTAAAAGAATCAGAAGAAAGGAATGGATTTTTTCATGAAAACAGCTCTCGAAAAAATCAGACAGTCAGCCGTTGAAGAGCTCGAGGCAATAACAGACCTCAAACTTTTAGACACTGTAAGAGTTAAATACCTCGGAAAAAAAGGTGAGCTCACATCTATATTAAAGCAAATGGGTTCTCTCTCCGCTGAGGAGCGTCCTGCAATCGGTGCACTCGCAAACGAGATAAGAACATTTATCGAGGAGAAAATAGCAGCACATACAGCCGAGCTCAAGGCAAATGAGATGCAGCGTCAGCTCCTCTCTGAAACAATCGATGTAACAATGCCAGGCAAAAAGCACACAATGGGCAAAAAACACCCGCTTTCAATAGTTCTCGATGAGATAAAGGAAATCTCACTCGGTATGGGCTTTGACATTGCACAGGGTCCTGAGGTAGAGTTCGACTACTACAACTTCGAGGCTCTCAACCTCCCGCCTGACCACCCTGCACGTGATACACAGGATACATTCTATATCACAGATAACATTCTTCTGCGTACACAGACTTCCCCTGTTCAGATTCGTGTAATGGAAAATCAGAAACCTCCTGTCCGTATCATCGCACCTGGACGCGTGTTCCGTTCAGATGCAGCAGACGCAACACACTCCCCGCTCTTCCACCAGATTGAGGGACTCGTTGTAGATAAAAACATCACAATGGCAAACTTAAAGAGCACACTTGAAACATTTATAAAGAAAATTTACGGTGAGGACTCCGTCGTACGTTTCCGCCCGCACCACTTCCCGTTCACGGAGCCTTCTGCAGAGCTTGACGTAATGTGCTATAACTGTCACGGAAAAGGCTGCCGCCTGTGTAAAGGCGAGGGCTGGATAGAGGTACTCGGCTGCGGTATGGTACATCCGAAAGTTCTCTCCAACTGCGGCATTGACCCTGAGGAATACAGCGGCTT
>CALXEM010000185.1 GCA_944387335.1 uncultured Clostridia bacterium
ATCTCCCTGCCAAAGCTCAAAACGCACTGCATGACAACGCTTTCGGGAGCTGTGAAAAATCTGTTCGGAACAATTCCGGGGCTTACAAAGCCTGAGTTTCACTACCGCTTTCCGCAAAAGGAACGCTTTTGCAAAATGCTTGTGGATCTCTCGCTCACTGTAAAGCCTGATTTAACGATAGTGGACGCAGTTGACTCAATGGAGGGTGACGGACCGTCGGCAGGTATAAAAAAACATACGGGACTTACATTTGCTTCAAGAAATCCGTATGTTTTGGACTACTCACTCTGTAAAACAATCGCGCTTGACCCTCAAAAGGTTTTCACTGTGTCGAACAGTGAAAAACGCGGTCTTGTGGGAGAATACAGCCTGTGCGGTGATTTTGAGAGCGAGCCGGTTATATCCGATTTTCTCATGCCGCGCTCAAAAACTGTCGACTTTAAGGACAATATCCCCGCATTTGTAAGAAAACCCGCGTTGTTTGTTATGAACAGACTGTTCACACCGCTGCCTAAAGTAACTACAAAAAACTGCATTGGCTGCGGTAAATGTGCTCAGAGCTGTCCTGCCAAGACTATAACCATAAAAAATAAAAAAGCGCACATAAACTACAAAAACTGTATACACTGCTTTTGCTGTCACGAGATGTGTCCGGTAAGCGCAATACATGTAAGGCGCTCACCTTTTTCAAATCATAACAGCACAGGCAATAACAAATAAAACATTTAACTTAATCTTCAATCACAGAAAGGACTGATAAAATGGAAAAGACAATTAACGTCGGCATAGTCGGCTGCGGCTGGTTCGGCAACTTTCACCTTGACAATCTCTTAAAAATGGAGAACGTCAACGTATGCGCGCTTGCCGCACAAAATGAGGAAAGACTGCACGCCACAGTTAAAAAAGTGCCGTCAGCTACACTTTACAAAACCGGCGAGGAAATGCTCGAAAACCAAAAGGATCTTGACGCCGCTATATTCTGCGTCACCCCTGCTCGCCACGGCGCTCTTGAGAAGATTGCAGCTGAAAAAGGCGTAAACATCTATGTTGAAAAGCCTATCGGACTTGACATGGATTTGGTAAACGAGAATATCAAAGCTATCGAAAAAGCCGGTATAGTTGCCGCTGTCGGCTATCAGGGCAGATACAACAAAGCCATGAACGACGTAAAGGAATTTTTAAACGGTAGAAAAATAGGCTATGTTGAGGGCAAATGGCTCGGAAATATGCCCGGACCTATGTGGTGGCGCGATAAGAACGGCTCAGGCGGTCAGATAGTTGAGCAGTGCACACATATCTTTGATATACTGCGCTATTTGGTCGGCGAGATGACAGAGGTTTACAGCATGGGCATGACCGGCATTATTCAGAATGTTCCCGGCTACACAGTAGAGGACGCCTCAACTGTCTGTGCGAAATTTGCAAACGGCGCAGTCGGAAACATAGCAAGCGCGTGCTATTTTGACACAGATAAAACTCCGTCCGACATCGGCTTTACCATTTACTGCGAGGACGCAAGAGTTGAGTGTGACTGGAGCCGCGAGATAAGGCTTATTACATTAAATAAAACAGTTACACTCTCTTTGGAGCCGACAGACCACTATAATTCTGTAAAGACATTTATAGAGGCTGTACGCAAAGGCGACCCGAACGCAGTACTCTCTACATATGCTGACGGAGCAAAAACATTAAAGGCAACACTTGCCGCAAATGAATCAATGGTAAAGAAAAAACCCGTCTTGATATGACGGCTGTAATAAAAAGGTTGTGATTTTATGAATACAGTAGTAGTAAAAGCGCCCGCAAAGATAAACTTAACACTTGATATAACAGGCAAACGCGATGACGGATACCATTTGATGAAAATGGTAATGCAGTCGGTGGATTTGTACGATACAATCAGTCTAAAAAAACAGGACTACATCTCCCTTACCTGCGACAGAAAAGGCGTGCCTGAGGGCGATAAAAACTTGGCTTGGCGTGCCGCAGAGGCGTTTTTTGCCCACAACAACATGGGCGAAGAGTACGGCGTTGAAATAATCATAAACAAGGTTATTCCTATGGAGGCAGGCCTTGCAGGAGGAAGCGCCGATGCCGCGGGAGTTCTGTGCGGTTTGAACAAACTCTACGAGACAAATCTTTCAACAAAAGAACTGTGTGATTTGGGACTTACAATCGGTGCTGACGTCCCGTTCTGCATTGTCGGAGCAACCGCCGTCGCCGAGGGTGTAGGTGAAATACTCACACCTGTACCGCCTATGCCGGACTGTTCAATAGTTATAGCAAAACCGTCCGAGGGAATGAACACGGCGGAATGTTTTAAACGTTTCGACAGCATAACTGTTAAAAACCGTCCCGACGCCGACGCCGTTATATCAGCCGTTATCAACTCAGATATTGAGGAAATGGCAAAGGGTATGTACAATGTGCTCGAAGAGGTAACCACGCTCGAAGAGATAAACACTATCAAAAAGGATATGTTTGAACACGGCGCTCTGCACGCGATGATGACAGGAAGCGGTACTGCTGTATTCGGTATATTTGACAACCGCTCAAAGGCAAAGAAATGCTTAAAGCACCTCATGGGATATGCCGCAAGCGTATTCCTCTCAAGACCGTGTGACCACGGCCCGGTTATACTCAACGATGAGGATCACGATTTATAATATAAAAACCTTACAAAGGGAATGATTACAATGAGCGAAAAGAATACAAAAAATATTGTAGAAAACGGCGTACATAACTATTCTGCGCCGGCTGATTATATTGAACCTAAAAATCAGCTTGTAAAGGAAAACCTCAAAAAATTCATGGGCAAAAAGCTCGGATTTATGATGCACTGGTCGCCCGGCTCACAGCTTGGCTCATATGAGAGCTGGCCACTGAGCGACGGCGATGCGCAGTGGAGTCAAAAGGATTTGACCTGGGCGGACAAGGAGACCTGCAAACAGCAGTATTGGCAGGCAAACAAGACCTTTAACCCGATTAAATTTGACCCCGAGAGTTGGGCAAAGCTTGCAAAGGAGTGCGGTTTTCAGTATCTTTTGTTTACAACAAAGCATCATGACGGCTTTTGCATGTACGATACCAAAACGACAGACTACAAAATAACTGCTGAGGACTGCCCTTTTCACACCAATCCTAACGCAGATATAGTAGGGGCATTGTACCGTGAATTTAAAAAGCAGGGACTGGCTATATCTACATATTTTTCAAAGCCTGACTGGCACAGTGAGTTTTACTGGTGTGATAAATTCGGAACAGCTCCTACACGAAACGTAAATTACGATGTAAAGAAATATCCTGAGCTTTGGGAAAGCTATGTGCAGTATGTGCACAGCCAAATCAGGGAGCTTGCATCAAATTACGGTAAGATAGATGTTCTGTGGCTCGACGGCGGCTGGGTTCGTCCCGACAATATGGGACAGGATATTCGTCTTGGTCAAATAGTGGACGAGCTGAGAAGCACCACACAGCCGGGACTTATCGTCTGCAACCGCTGCTGCGGCGAACATGAGGACTTCATCACACCTGAGCAGACGATACCCGAGACCGCAATCGGCGTTCCGTGGGAGACATGCATAACGATAGGAGATAACTTCTCTTTCCACTATAATGACAACTATAAAA
This sequence comes from uncultured Clostridia bacterium, assembly GCA_944387335.1. Lineage (GTDB taxonomy): Bacteria > Bacillota > Clostridia > Oscillospirales > Ruminococcaceae > CALXEM01. Next base: position 3,631 of record CALXEM010000185.1, read on the forward strand.
CAGGGTATCAGATTACACATATGCTGCTCGATGTTGTGAGCAAGGGCGGAAACTTAGCGCTGAATATCCCCGCTCAGCCTGACGGAACTCTCCCCGCTCCCGCAGTAGTGTCTATAAGAGAAATGGGCGCATGGCTTAAGATATTCGGCGAGGGTATATATGACACCACACTCTGCGAGCCGTTTTTTGACGATAAGCTATACTACACACGCAAAGGCAATGACATATACTGCTTCTATTCGTACAATGAGGATGAGCTTCCTAAACTCCCTAAAAAGCTGACGCTTGATATCGATAAAAAGGTTGTAAGAGCAAGATGTATCCGTACAGGAGATATTCTCCACGCCAGAAACGAAAGCGGCAAGGTGACACTTGATTTATCACAAATCCCGATGGGCGGCGCATTTTTTGCAGAGGGCTTTTGCATTACGGTAGAGTAAACGCTTTAATTTATGAATTCCAGAATAAAAATGTGGATTATAATGAAAGGACTTAAATTATGTTAAAAAATGATGAAATCATAAATACAAATAAGCGCTACTGGAATACATATGCAGATTTATGGTTTGAAGCAACAGCTCTGCCTAAATACGGCGTGCTCTTTGTAACAGAGGATGATTTGCATTTATTTGACGATGTTTCAGGCAAAAAAGTACTGGAAATATGCTGTGGAAGCGGACATTCTCTTAAATATCTCGCCGACAGAAATGCAGGTGAGCTTGTGGGGCGTAGACTTTTCCCAAAAACAATTAGAAAACGCTGAGCGTTATTTAAGCGAAAACGGTTATACTGCAAACTTAATCTGCTCTCCAATGGAAGCCGAGCTCGATATTCCTAAAAATTACTTCGATTTTGTGTATTCGATATACGGTATCGGTTGGACGACTAACTTAGACGGCACCTTTAAGAAAATTGCATCCTACCTTAAAAAAGACGGTATTTTCATATTCAGCTGGCATCATACGCTCAAATACTGTATTGCATGGTCGCGTGAGCAATGTAAAGATGTAATCGAAAACGATGTTTTAGTAATGAACAGAAGTTATTTTGATGAATCTTATTTCAAACTGCCTATTGACGGCAGTGAAATTCTATTGTGCAACCGCAAAATCTCGACCTATGTAAACGCCCTTGCCAAGGCGGGCTTTGTAATTGAACAGATGGTAGAACAAAACGATAAAGCTGTTATGGAAGCTGAAGTCAGCATGACACCTAAGGAGCAAAAAGCAAAAATGCTCCCTATTTCTGTTTTGTTTAAGGCAAGAAAGCTGTAAAAAATAAACCGATATTTACTAAAAGAACAAAAAAATCCACGCTGTTTTTTCAGCGTGGATTTTTTATTAAGGCGATATTATTTACTTTTTAAGCTTTATTTTAACTGTCTTTATCTCAAACGGCTCAAGCGGGAGCGTTATGGTATTGCCCGTATTTCTCTCACCGTCACAGCGCTCGAGTATATTACACTCGTTCCAGTATTCAGCATCGCTTAAAACATTAAGAGAAGCCTTTCAGTGTCTGCCCTCTTTTTCGTGATAGCGCACTATAATCTCATCCGAGTTTTCACCGAGTTTGACAGCTGTTACTGTGAT
>CALXEM010000186.1 GCA_944387335.1 uncultured Clostridia bacterium
GACAGAGTGCTCATATTCAACACCTCAATGGTTGCGGAAAAAACTACAAAGGATACACAGGGCGTATTTGTTATGTCTGTTAAGAAAAACGCAAAACTTGCAGGAGCAGATATTTATCCTAAAGGAAAATATGAAAACGAGCAGAAGCTTACAATTAAGGCTTTGCCGTCGGCAGGCGTGATAGTAAGAGATGACAGCGCACAGATGTCACTGCTTTAAAGGTTAAATTAAGTCAGTTTTGATTACAGCACATTGATTTTTAAAATCGGTGTGCTGTTTTTGCTTAATGTTATATTATTTTGTTTCCTTTTTATTGATGTATTTTTGGAATAAAGCACTATACACTGCAAATAATAGCAAAGAAGCTTTAAAACAAAAAATATTTTGAAAGGAATGGTAATATAGATGAAGGCAATGGGAATAGTGCGTAGAATAGAGGAATGTGTTATAATAGGACAAAAGTCGAAAAAACCGTATAAACACTAAAGGTTTCACTGTTTCTTGTTGAGCTCAATTTGCATAAATAGAATATATACATAGTAAAGCGGAGCAAATTTGCTCCGCTTTTTGCTATGTTTTATGCCATTTTTTCTTGTACTGATAAGGCGTGATTTTGTAATAATGTTTGAAAAGTTCTATAAAATAAGAATTGTCATTATAACCGACACTTGTTCCCGCCGTTAGTACTGATTTTCCCTCTTGCAGCATTTGAGTCGCTAATACAAGTTTTTTCTTCCTTATATACTCCAAGGGTGTCATATCAAGCGCTTCCTTGAATCTTCGCTCAAGGGTGCTTTGGCTGATATATAATGCTTTTGCAATATCTGTAATGGTAATTTTTTCATGAATGTAGCAATCGATATAATCCATTATTTTGTATAGATCTTGCGGCAATACTAATTTCGCAGATATTGCGTTTTTGCTTTGTTTGAGTATTGCAAAAAGTCTAAAAAAAGCATATATTTTTTCTTCGTTTGTTAGAGAACGATGGTGTAATGCGTAACATAAATCTATTAATTCTTCACGCAAATCGCCTTGAGGAGAAATATAGTTTTCGCGAAATCCGTCTTTTAAAAAATCTAAAATATCCTTGTTTTTTTGGCAATCAAAAAGAATCCAAAACAGCTTATGAGGAGCATCACTTCTGTAAACACAGTGATGATATTCTCCAGGTCGGGCAATAATAACATCTCCGTGTTTCAAATCATATAAATTGTTTTCTACCAAAAAAGATACGTCGCCCGAAAGATTGATGTACAACTCAAATTCACTGTGCGTATGGAGCCCGATCTCATGGGTGTGGATGCTTCGATTTGTTTCTGTAAGTTTGATTTGGATATCAAAATCATTGAGAGCCGGTATATTCAATTTTGTGATTTTACCGCTATACAACACACACCACTCCTTTTGACGATTTTACCATATTTTTTAACTAAAAGTCAAGAGAAACCGCTGTTATTGTATGGTATATTTGATACAAGAAAAAACACCGTGGCAACTATTTTACCATGTTGGGAATATTTTTAGGCGGAACTCTTAGACTTGCAAACTTAATGTAGCTCTAATTCTTATAAATGATAATTAAAAGGTGTGTGAATTTATGCTAAACATTAAAATCAAAGAGAAGGAATTACAAGACAAGGTTCTTGCGTGTTGGATTGGCAAGAATATAAGCGCAACGATGGGGGCTCCTTATGAATGGGAAACAAAAATGTTAGATATTACGGGATATAATAGTACACCAAAAGGTGACCATTACCAAACGATGATCTCGATTTGCAATTAGCATGGCTTTTGACGTTTGAAAGAAGCAAAGTGAAGCAAGTAGACGCTAATATATTGAGTAAGTCTTGACAGAGAATGATTTCGCCTGATTGGAATGAATACGGAATAGGAAAGAAGAATCTTGATTTGGGTTTGTTGCCGCCATTATCAGGTGAATTTGAAAACGATAAAAAAGAATCACTTTTATAAATTTTATTACAAATTTAAACAGTTTTAATAAGTAATGGTAAGGGATTGGAAATTATATGACAACGGCATTTTTAATTTTATCAATAAGTTCTGTGGTTTTGCAAAATGGAATTTTTAACTCTGTGTGTAAAAAACATTTAAAAACAAAGGATGATATTTATAAATTTAATATATTTGTTTATGCTGTTTGCATTTTGATTTTTGGAATTTTGACACTCAACGGAAGCCTTTCCTTATATACTGTTTTATTAGGTGTGCTTTTTGGCGTTGTAACGGCATTAAGTAACTTGTATAAAATGTTGGCATTATCTAAAGGACCTATGCATATAACATTGCTTATAACAACATCTTCAATGATTATACCCACTTTATCAGGTGTTTTCTTTGGTGAAAAATTCAGTTTATTTAAGCTATTATTAGTACTTATTCTTATTTATTTTATCTATCTTTCTATTGGTAAAAGTAAGGAAGGTAAAATAAATAAATCTTGGGGTATATATTGTCTTTTGACTTTCATACTTATGGGAAGTATAGGTATTATACAAAAAATCCATCAAACCTCTTCACACAAATCTGAAATTAGTGGTTTTCTATTTGTTTCCTTTTTTATTTCACTAATCATTAGTGGTTTGAGAGTAAAAGATAGAAAGAATTATAAAGATAAGAAAAATTTAATACCATTGGCTATGATTTGCGGTGTATGTACCTTTACTATGAATTTCTTAAATTTGAAATTATCAGGACTTTTGCCAAGCCAATTATTTTTTCCACTTATAAATGGTAGTGCTATAGTTTTGAGTTCGGTAATGTCGGCTGTATTGTTCAAGGAGCGCCTTTCAAAAAGGCAAACGGTGGGACTTATAGGCGGAATATTATCCCTAATTGGAATATGCATAGTACCATAAGGAGGCAACCGTATTATGATTCAGACAGTAACGGGAGCTATAAATAAAACCGATTTAGGTAAAGTTTTAATACATGAACATATTAGCTGTTCCTCGATTTCTTTCAGTAATGCATTTGGCAAAAAATGGATTGATAAAACTAAACTTAAAAATTTAGCTTGTGAAACACTTGAGCAAATGAATCAAAAATACAATCTTGGCTTAATGGTTGACGGAACACCTATAGACCTTTGCAGAGACGCAACACTTTTAAAAGAGGTTTCGGAGCTTTCAGGTGTGAAAATTGTAGCTTCTACGGGATTTTATTATTTACAAAGCATAGAGGCTTTTAATAATAGCCCACAAGAACTTGCAGAATGGCTTATAAAAGAATGTGAAAACGGAATTAACGGCACAGATATTAAGCCCGGAATTTTAAAATGTGCTACAGGCAATATGGGAATAACAGAAGCCAATCTCAAAAAATTATCTGCGATGGGCATTATTCAAAAGGAAACAGGTTTACCGCTTTATGTTCACTGTGAGCACAAAGAAGATATTGCATTTAAACAATTAGAAATATTACTCAAAAACGGCGCTAACATAGATAAAATAATTATTGGGCATACTGCAATTCGTCCGGATGCAGATTATTTGGAAAGCGTT
>CALXEM010000187.1 GCA_944387335.1 uncultured Clostridia bacterium
GTTTCCCTCAACTAAGTCTATCTTTGAGTTTAACTCTATCATGGCGCTGTCCATATTAGTGCCCTGTACAAACTCAAGCATTACCATACTGGAGTTTTCCAAGGAAATACTGCTTATATTCGCAACACCGCTGGCCGTTGACAGTGTCTGCTCAAGCGGTTTTGTCACAGTTTCTTCAACCTTTTCAGGACTTGCTCCCGGATACGTCGTAATAACTGCGATGTATGGCAAATCAAAGCTCGGCAAAAGGTCAGTCGTCATATTCATAAACGACATTACTCCGAGTATTATAACAAGAACTACTGCAACTGCCACCGTAAGCGGCTTTTTTACACTGAATTTAGAAAGCAAAGTCAATATCTCCTCTCATAAAATTACAATTTGTATTATATATCAATATTTTACGACCGACCGGTCGGTCTCATACCAGTATAACCGCAACTCAGCGCATAATCAAGCTTTCTTTGTCGCTTCGGAACAAAATATAAAACTTTCTTCCTATATAATATAAATTGCGATAAATAATACAAAAAGACAGCCGAACAGATATTAAAACCTGTCCGGCTGTCCCTCTGTTTATAACTCTCTCTTTTGGTAAAACAATATTGAAAGCCGCCACGACAAAGCATACAGTAAAACCGACGCTAAAATGATTATAACACTTAATGAAATGCTATCGGAAGGTAACCCTACATTAAATCCAATTCCGGCAAGGACTGCACCGACCGAACACAGCAAGCCTACCATCACATAAAATGCTATTCTTCCCTTTTCGGCGCCGAATTTAAAGACAAACGGCAGCAGAAGTGTCGGACCTATTACACCCAAAGCCAAAAGAAATACCGCCGTCATCAAAAGTGCATCCCATGAAAAGCTGTTTTTCAGAGTCATACGTACTGCCGCCGCCAAAACGGAAAGAATAAATACACTACCGCCGAATAAAAGTCCTGTAATATACTTTGACGACACTATCTGTGCTTTGGAGTACGGCAGCGTACCGCTGTATTGATTCCACTTATCGCGCTCGTCGTAAGAAATAAGCGTTACAGGTATAATACTCGCTATCATGGTGGGATAGATTATAAAAAATACATTTTCATCACCGAAAAACGATACCGCAAGAAAAACAAAAACTATAATCAAAAAGGCACGGCAATACTTCGCCGACATATATAAATCCTTTAACATCAAGCCCTTCATGTCACACACTCTCCTTCACCATAAAGATAAACAGCTCCTCTATGCTTACAGGTATAACGTTCATATTTGCAGGCACTTTATCCCGCAGTACAAGCGCCTGAACACCGTACGGAGAAATTTTCTTTCCCTTAACAGCTTCACTGTCCAGCTCACTAAGCTCCTTTTCAGAACATTGAAGCAATCCGTACTGCTCAAGTAAAATGTCCTTTTCCTCGCATAAAAGCAGTTTTCCCTTATGCAAAAATGCAATGTAATCGCAGATTTTCTCCAAATCGCTTACAATATGCGAGGATATAAGCACCGAATGAGTTTCATCGCGTGTAAATTCGCTGAACATCTCCACAACTTCGTCTCTCACTACCGGGTCAAGTCCGGATGTCGCCTCGTCAAGTATAAGCAGCTTCGGATTATGTGAAAGCGCCACCGCAATGCCGAGCTTCATTTTCATTCCGCGTGAAAATTCCTTAAAGGCTTTATTCGGTGCAATGGATAGCCTTTTAAGATAACTGTCAAAAACAGCGTCATCCCAGTTTTCAAAGGTGCTCTTCATAATTTTTCCGACTTGCTTTGCAGTCAGACATTCTGGTATTCCCACCTCGTCAAGCACAACGCCTATATCCTGTTTTGTCAACAGAATATTCTCCCGATTGTCCTTGCCCATAATGGTGATAGTACCGCCGTCTCTGTTAATCATGTCGAGAATAAGCTTTATCGTCGTACTTTTTCCGGCGCCGTTTTCACCGATAAGCCCCATAATACAGCCGCACGGCAAAGTAAGATTCAGATTATCAAGCTTAAATCCGTCATAATTTTTTGTCAGATTTCTTATCTCCAACGCATTCATACTTATTCCTCCAAACTTATTTGCAGCATTTCTATCAGTTCGTCTTTACTCAAATCACATGTGGCGGCAAGCTGTATGATTTTTTGCATGTATTCCTCTATCTTTTTCAGATTTTCTTCACGCAAAAGCTCCACATTTTTCGGCGCAACAAAACATCCCTTTGCCGGAAGTGTGTATATAAATCCTTCACGTTCCAATTCATCGTAAGCACGTTTTGTCGTAATAACGCTTATCCTCAAATCCTTTGCCAGATTTCTTATAGACGGAAGAGCGTCGTCCTCCTTTAATTCCCCACTGATGATCTGATTTTTAATTTGTGTATAGATCTGATCATAGATGGGAGCTCCGCTTTTATTGTCAATGTAAATATTCACTTGATCACCTCTATAACTGTATATGCTCAGTATATACAGTTAAAACAGTTTTGTCAATAGCCTTTAATTTAAATATATAAATAAAAACAGCCGAACAGACTTTACAGTCCGTTCGGCTATTCTGAATTTATCACTTTATTCAACTACAACCGCTGTTCCGCTGACAGTTACCATAAGCATACCGTTGTCGCTTCCCAAAACCTCGTAATCAACATCTACGCCTACAACAGCGTTTGCGCCTCTTTCGGCGGCTCTCTGCTCAAGCTCTGCTAGGGCAGTTTCCCTTGCGCTCATTAGCTCCTGCTCATATGTAGAAGAACGTCCGCCAAAGAAGTTGCTCAGACCTGCGGCAAAATCCTTTATCACGTTTACACCTGAAATGACTTCGCCGAAAATAATACCTCTGTATTCAATAATTCTCTTTCCCTCAACCGACGGAGTTGTCGTAATTATCACAAAAATACCTCCCTTTTTCTTTTGCCGAAAGTATATCACGCTTTTTTACTGCCGACAATAAAAATTTTATTAAAATTATCCCGATATATTACATATTACTTAAGAAAAAGTCATTCAGCATATTATAAACTTTCAACATAACAAATTAGCTTTAACTCTGCCATATAGCTCACTTATAAACAAGTTTTACAACATAAATTCAGCTAAAAACACACCACATAAAACGAATTGTGCGTCATGTCCGCAGCGACTCGTCAATGTATAACAGCAGAACAGATTTTCCTAAACGCGAGAAATCAAACAAAGACAAAAAGAAAACCCCGAACGCGTCTTGTGCGTCGAGGCTCTTATATTCAAACATATATAAACAACTTAGCTGTACCGCGTGAAAAAAACAAAACGCACTCCGTAAAACGAAGTGCGCGTCATGTCCGCGGCGACTCGTCAATGTATAACAGCAGAACAGATTTTCCTAAACGCGAGAAATCAAACAAAGACAAAAAGAAAACCCCGAACGCGTCTTGCGCGTCGAGGCTCTTATATTCAAGAACAGATAAACAATTTATCTGAATCGCGTGAGAAAAACAAAACGCACTCCGTAAAACGAAGTGCGCGTCATGTCCGCGGCGACTCGCCGCTGGTTGGGCTGGCAGGATTCGGACCTGCGGAATGACGGAGTCAAAGTCCGTTGCCTTACCGCTTGGCTACAGCCCATCAATATGTTTATATATACAAAAAACTAAACTGACAAAATCAGTTTAGTTCGCATAACTTAAATGGGGTGGATAGTCGGAATCGAACCGACGACCTCCAGGACCACAATCTGGCGTTCTAACCAACTAAACTATACCCACCATATAAAATTAAATGGCGCGCCAGAAGGGACTCGAACCCCTGGCCTACTGCTTAGAAGGCAGTTGCTCTATCCAGCTGAGCTACTGGCGCAAAATGGAGCGGGTGATGGGAATCGAACCCACACAACCAGCTTGGAAGGCTGGGATTCTACCATTGAACTACACCCGCATATCCCATGTGACGACTTATATTTTATCAAACGCACACTATATTGTCAATAGTGTTTTTAAAAATATTTTTAAAAAATATTTTTCAGCCTCACATTGGATATTGCGCCTTAAATAAAACTATGACTTATCCTTTGACTTAAACAGCACAGCCATAATAAATCCAAACAGAACAGCGGCGGTAATACCTGCTGCCGAAGCGACCAATCCGCCTGTCAAAACACCTATAAATCCGTCCTCAGAAACAGCTTTTCTGACACCTGAAGCCAAAAGATTTCCGAAGCCTGTCAAAGGCACACTTGCCCCCGCTCCCGCAAAATCAACTAAAGGCTGATACACTCCCAAAGCACCCAGAACAACACCTGCAACAACATATCCTACCAATATTCTCGCAGGCGTGAGTTTTGTATAATCTATCAGCACCTGTCCGACAGCGCAGAATAATCCTCCTATTAAAAAAGCCTTTAGATATTCTATAAACATACTTCAATCACCCCTTTTTAAGAGTTAAAGCTATTCGATATATATATAAGATGAGCCACCGAAGGTATAGACTCGCCCTGCTGAGCAGAGGTCGTGCTCATAAGCGCTCCTGTCGCAATAAACAACACATCATTTAACTTTTTCTCTTTCATTTGCGGCAGAATGGTACTGCATAAAACCGACGCCGAACATCCGCACCCTGATGCCCCTGCATGAACGTCCTGAGTGTTTAAATCATATAGCATAAGTCCGCAGTCGGTGTAATTTTTATCCTGACTCAGCTTAATGTTATCCCGCTGTAAAAGCTCGCATAAAAGCTGTGCACCTACTTTTCCCAAGTCACCGGTAAATATCATGTCATAGTTATCAGGCGTCGTCTTTGTATCTTTAAAGAATCGCTTTAACGTCATAGCGGCGGCAGGAGCCATAGCCGCTCCCATGTTGTTTGCGTCTTTAATTCCTAAGTCTTCAATAGTTCCGAAAGTTACCGCCCTGATGTAAGGCGGCTCATTTTTCTCCTCAAGTATCACCGAACCCGAAGCCGTGGCAGTCCACTGCGCTGTCGGCGGACGCTGACCTCCGTATTCGAGCGGAAATCTAAACTGCCTTTCAGCCGAGCAAAAATGCGACGATGTAACCGCGGCACATCTTTTTGCGGCGGACGACTCAATAAATATACTCGCAACACCTATACTCTCCGCCATAGTCGAACACGCTCCGTACAGTCCGATAAACTGAATGCCCAAATCTCTCAGGCCGTATGTCGAGCTGATGCATTGATTCAATAAGTCCCCTGCACAGATATAGTCTATGTCCTTTTCGGTGTAACTGCCTTTTTCGAGCGCTTTTTTTACGGCAATTTTCTGCATTGTGCTCTCTGCCTTTTCCCATGAGTCCTCACCGAATGTGGAATCGGCGTTGAGTATGTCAAAATTATTTGCAAGCGGCCCCTCGCTCTCCTTTTTGGAGCCGACTGCCGCGTATGAAACCACCGATATGGGCTTTTGCATTATCAAGCTATGTTTTCCCTGCTTTACTGCCACTGTTTATTCCTCCTGTCAATAGAGCTTAAATATTACGATAATAAGTCCATAAACAACCGACGCCAATGTTCCGTAAACTATAACAGATCCCGCAATAGTAAACATCTTTGCCCCTACGCCGAGTATAAATCCCTCTGTTTTAAACTCTATTGCAGGCGCGGCAACAGCATTGGCAAAACCAGTTATAGGCACAAGTGTTCCCGCACCGCCGTGCTTTGCAATGTTGTCGTATAAATCAAGTCCGGTAAAAAGCGCACTTAAAAACACAAGCGTGACAGATACGAGCGTGGACGCCAGTTCCTTGTCCGCTCCCCAGTACATATATAAATTAAGTAAAAGCTGTCCTAACGTGCATATCAAACCGCCTATTACAAATGCTTTAGGTATATTTAAGTAGCTTTTGCTGTTTTGAGATACTTTATCTGTAAGCTTGGAATATTCCTGCTTGTCCAAATGCTATCGCCCCTTTTTTAAAATTTATAATGATATTATCACCGACAGCATGGAATATTATTCAATAAAAAAGCTGTCTTTCTTAATTCAAAGAAAGACAGCTTTTTTATCTGCTTACAAAATGTTTTGGATATTCTGAAAGATTAAATATTTCTTTTTTTAAAAATTGAGGATAAATTTCAATATTATTTAACTTATCTATTGAAATCCAGCCGTAAAGCATATCATCATTATCTTTAAAAGATTTAAACTCCTCTAAAAAAGAGAAATCACTGCAAAAATCCGCTAAATAATAAAAACTGATGTTATGGGCAGGTTTACCATTCCATTTCCAAAAACACTCCTCAACCCACAATAAACGCCTGCATATTATATCGGCACCGGTTTCCTCTTTGTATTCCCTCTTTAAAGCTTCCTTCGTTGTTTCTCCGAACTTTAAATGCCCTCCGGGTAAGGCATATTCATTTTTATTTTTGGGTCTTTGAACAAGGATTTTATTGTCTTTTACTATCAGTCCCGATACCCGCACATCACAAATACCGTTCTCGCTTTCAAACAGCCAATCCATTATTTATCCTCCCATTAAAATTCACCTTTCTAGAACTAACAAGCCTCAGATAAAACCGTCATCAGCGGTTAAATTGGAAGTTTTGCGCTTTTGGCTTCGCCAAAACGCCGCCATTATTTACGGCGGGCGAGCACAACCTCAGAAAAATCCGCCACAAACGAACAATACAAAGTTTTACGTTTTCGGCTCTGTCGAAATGCTGCCATAATTTTCGGCAGCGAGCAAGTCTCGGGGGCATACACCATTAACGAAGGAAATATGAAGTTTTGCGCTTTTGGCTTCGCCAAAACGCCGCCCGTTGTTTGGGCGGCGAGCAAAACTTCAGAGAAATCACGCCACAAACGAACAATACAAAGTTTTACGTTTTCGGCTCTTGCCGAAATGCCGCCATAATTTTCGGCAGCGAGCAAGTCTCAGGGGCATGCACCGTTAACGAAGGAAATATGAAGTTTTGCGCTTTTGGCTCTGCCAACACACCGCCCGTTGTTTGGGCGGCGAGCAAAACTTCAGAGAAATCACGCCTCGCGTGATTTATTTACCATTGACTCACATTTCCCCTTCTCATAGCGCCGAAAATACGTTTTTTTATGCCTGGGTGAGTTTTTTCCATTTCCTCGAGCCATTCCTTTGTCCATTGGCGGTTTGTGTGACCGTCCGCAGGGCACTCCGACTTTATTATAGGAAGATTAGCCCTTCTCGCCGCACGGGCAATATCGCGCTCTCCTGCTAAAACAAGCGGTCTTATCATAGTTATATCCTTGCGCGAAAGATATGTCACAGGTGAAAAACAGCCTATCCTTCCTTCATTAAATAGGTTCATTATAAATGTCTCAACCGCATCGTCCGCATGATGTCCCAGCGCCAGCTTGTTGCAGTTTGACGATTTTACCATATCGTGCAGCAGTCCCCTTTTCATTCTCGAGCACAGGCTGCACGGATTTGTCTCTTTTCTTACATTAAATATAATGTCCCATAAATCTGTCCTGCGCAGTACAAATTCAACGCCCAACTCGTCACAGAGTCTCTGTATCGGAGAAAAATCAGCGGGCTTATTATTTACCTGCAAGTCGGCTGTAATTGCCACAACTTCATAATCTATTCCAAGAAAGCGCCTTAACTGCGCCAAAGCCGCCAAAAGTACAACAGAATCCTTACCTCCGCTCACTCCGACAGCAATTCTGTCACCCGGCTGTATCATATCGTACTCCTGTACCGCACGTCTTGTAAATCCAAGTATCTCCTGCATAAATCATTCCCTTTCATAGAACCGTTTTAATCTATCTCTTCATTTAAAATATACTACAAAATACAAATAACGCTTTTAGTTTACACGATTTTTAAGCTTTTGAAAAGACAAAAAGCTCCCTGCTTTAAAACTTGCACAAAAATAAATCTAATAAATTTATGAAATGGCACGTGAGCATGAGAGAGATTTTAAGAGAAAACAAGAGAAAAACGAAGTATGGTTATTGTATTTTAAAAAAATGAGAAAAAGCTATTGACAAGCTATATCCGCCATACTATAATATAACTTGCTGATTTAATGACTATATGTAAATATGCAAATTATTTTAGGAGGTAACAACGATGTCCACAACAATGCCAAAAGCTGGCGATATCTGCCGCAAATGGTATGTGCTCGACGCTGCAGGCAAGCCGCTCGGACGCACAGCTGCTACTGCTGCACATATCCTTAGAGGAAAACATAAGGTTACTTTTGCACCTAACAGCGACTGCGGTGACCACGTAATCATCATCAACGCTGAGAAAGCTGTTCTCACAGGTAAAAAACTTGAGCAGAAATTCCACTACCACCACACAGGTTGGGTAGGCGGACTTAAGTCCATATCCTACAAACACCTCATGGAGCAGAATCCTGAGAAAGCTATGATGCTCGCAATCAAAGGTATGCTTCCTGATAACACAGTAGGCCGCACTTCTCTCACAAGATGCCGCGTATACAGAGGCTCTGAGCACACACATGCAGCTCAGAAACCAGAAGCTTGGACACTTTAATTTTAGAGAGGAGGAAAAGTCAACATGTACGAGACAAGACCATATCACTACGGAACAGGTAGAAGAAAACACTCTGTTGCTAGAGTTCGTATTTATCCGAACGGCACAGGTAAAATAACAATCAACGGCCGCGATATCGACGATTACTTCGGCCTTGAGACACTTAAACTCATCGTTCGTCAGCCAATGGAGCTTACAGGCACAAGCGCTCAGTTCGACATTGAGACAACAGTTGCAGGCGGCGGTGTAACAGGTCAGGCAGGTGCTATCCGTCACGGTATTTCCAGAGCTCTCTGCCAGTACAACTCTGAGGAGCTCCGCCCAATCCTTAAAAAGGCTGGTTTCCTCACACGTGACCCAAGAATGAAAGAGCGTAAGAAGTACGGCCTCAAGGCTGCCCGTCGCGCTCCGCAGTTCAGCAAGCGCTAAACTTTATCAAAAGTGGTCAAAAACCCCGGAACTACGCGGTTTCCGGGGTTT
>CALXEM010000188.1 GCA_944387335.1 uncultured Clostridia bacterium
TCCGATCTGAGATAATATAAAATATGACTACACCTTGGGAACACAGACCTTTAAGGGCAAGCGTTCACTGCATATTGAGAATAAGGGCTCAAAATGCGGATTAAGGCAGGCGGGACTGCACTTTAAAAAGGACACAAGCTATACCTTAAAGGTCTTTGGAGGTGTAAGGGGAGACATGCTTATAGCTGGGCTTGACGGCTATGCAATGAGCGGAGCAGAGGGCGCCGACAGAACGGTTACGCTCTCGCTGACTGACAGCGACGGCAACATTTTCTGGCAAAGACATGTCACCATGACAGTAGGTCAGCGTGAATACAGCTTTTCCGTATGCGCCGAGAGTGACTGTGTAGCATGCTTTGAATTGTCGTTTGAGTACGAGGGCGGTCTTTATCTTTCGTGGGTATCGCTTATGCCTAACGACAACATGAAGGGCTGGAGAAAAGAGGTCGTAAACGCCATAAAAGAGGTGGGCGTGCCTGTAATGAGATTCCCTGGCGGCTGTTTTGTAAGCTTTTACGACTGGGAGAAATCAATAGGTCCGCGTGAGAGAAGAGAGCCAATGGAGAGCTTTTACTGGGGCGGACTTGAGGAAAACGACGTAGGTATAGACGAGTTCTGCGACCTTGCGGAGATGGCGGGCTTTGAGCCGCATATATGCTTTAATATGATGTCATCCACACCGTTTAAGGCAAGGCAGCTAGTGGAATATCTCAATGCTCCTTGCGATGTCGGAATGGGCAGACTCAGAATGTTAAACGGACACAAAAACCCGAGAGGTGTAAAGCTCTTTGAAATGGACAACGAGACCTCAAGAAAATGGGAGGCGCTCGAGTACGCAAGGGAATGCGTGAAATTTGCACGTGAAATGCGCCTTGCTGACCCTGACATCGAGTTTATGATGGAGGGCTACAATTTCCCAACACACAAACTGCGTGCAATGCTCGACATAGCGGGCGGGGATATAAACTATCTTATACAGCGAAACGGCGACCCTGAATTTGTAGCCGAGATGCTCGAAATTATAAGGGAGTACAATAAAGACACGGGCAGAAACATCAAGCTTGTAAACACAGAATGGCTGCCTAAGTGCGACACATACAAGCCGTTTGAGGACAGCGAAATTCCTCAGCACTTCAGCTGGTCTGGCGAGATGACAAACGACTAC
This sequence comes from uncultured Clostridia bacterium, assembly GCA_944387335.1. Classification (GTDB taxonomy): domain Bacteria; phylum Bacillota; class Clostridia; order Oscillospirales; family Ruminococcaceae; genus CALXEM01. Next base: position 1,166 of record CALXEM010000188.1, read on the forward strand.
CGCAAGAGCTTTTCGTTTTTCCAGATAAGCTGGTTCTATGCTTTAAACGGAGCTCACAGACTGCTTGACTACATGAGCTACGGCGGAGAGTTTGCGCTTGCAAGCTTTAACAACTGCTGCAACACATGGGGACAGAATATTATAAACGCCTCAAAGGATTCCGTATGGCTTTCCTGCGCCGGCGAGATGACAGCATTTATGAAACGCTGGTTTAAAGACGGGGCAATGCCTGTCAATATGGACACGGACGACGAGCTGGTGCGCGCTCAGAGAATAGATTTTGAGAACGGCCAGTCAACGCTGTATCTGATAAACCACTCAACAGATGAAAAGCGCATATATATAGGTAATGAGTTTAAAAACGGTGAGATGATAAGTGCTGACGACAGGCTTGTGTCGGTCAGGGAAAACACATCTCCTATAGCTACTCAGAATGTGGCTTGTGAGGACGGATATATCACATTGAAGCCGCTTTCAATATGTGCTTTGAGTAAATAGAATTTTTGACCTTTTGACATTTACAGTTTATTTACCGCATTTTAATTGTAAGAGGTATTGAAAAGGTATATAATTTAACTGATAGATTATATATGCTGAGAGCGAGGGCTAGAGATGGAGAAGAGATATGAGTATTTTGTACTTACAAGCATATCTTTTTTGGTCGGTGTACTGCTGTATGGTATTATCGAACTTGCAGTACCGTTTGCAAATAACAATTCTGTCTTGACTGTAATCTTAATAGCTTTCGGCGGAGGATATTTATTTTTCAGCATTTTTTCGGGAATATTTTTTACTGCCCGTTGGCTGTCAGGCATGTCATTCAGGGGAAAAATTATTATGACCGTCTTTTTCGTCGTGCCGGTTTGGACAGTTATAGCAGGAGTATTTTACAGTATTCCTTATGGAATATATAATTTTTATCGGTATAAAAAATTAAAAGCTCAGCCGCAGCAGAAAAAACCGTAATTATATTTTTGCTGTCAAAGCAGTGACAATACTTTTAATTATCAGTAACATCGTTATACTTCAGTTACAATGTATGGTTTTGGCTTATTTTATCGAAAGGAAAGCGGTATTATGGACGATTACATTAAATTTGAAGATGTCAAAAAGGTATATAAAATGGGTGAAGTGTCCATTGAGGCACTTTCGGGAGTTAATTTTTCAGTAAAAAAAGGTGAGTTTGTAATAATTGCAGGTGCGAGCGGAGCGGGCAAGAGCACAATACTCAATATACTCGGCGGTATGGACTCGCTGACTTCCGGAAAAATATTTGTAGACGGCGCTGAGATAAGCCGATATTCTCAAAAGGAGCTTATAAGCTACCGCAGATATGACGTCGGTTTTGTCTTCCAGTTCTACAATTTGGTGCAGAACTTAACGGCGCTCGAAAACGTCGAGCTCGCCACTCAGATATGTAAAAATCCACTCGATGTAAATAAGGTTATAGAGCAGGTGGGGCTAGGACAGAGAAAGGATAACTTCCCGTCACAGCTTTCGGGAGGAGAGCAGCAGCGTGTAGCCATTGCCAGAGCGCTTGCGAAAAATCCTAAGCTGCTTTTGTGCGATGAGCCGACAGGCGCGCTTGATTACAACACAGGTAAGTCTATTTTAAAGCTTTTGCAGGACACCTGCCGCGCAAACAACATGACTGTAATAGTTATAACCCACAACCTAGCTTTAACGCCTATGGGGGATAAGGTTATACACGTTAAAAACGGAAAAGTCGACTCGATAGAGATAAACGAAAATCCTATGGATGTATCGCTCATTGAGTGGTAAAGGTAAGCATCTAGCATAAAGTAATAAAATATGTTTGGGGGTGCACCATATGGGCAGAGAAAATGCGCTTTTTGCACTTTCACTGGAGATGCCGGAAAAAATTCCGAGGACGGAGTACTCAGCACACACTCACTGGAAGTTAGTTTCAGCAGTTACAGGAAAGAGCGTCAGCGAAAATTCTACTCAAACCGAACGAGAAACAGCTTCAAGAGAGTTTACAAGGCTTTGGGATTACGGGATAATGTGGAATATCTACCTTATGCACCAGCGCTATAACGGAAGATATACCAAGATGGGGCACGCCGTATATGCTCAGGTAGGCGTGGATTTCTCCGACGAGATACAAAACCTGTTCTATGACCCCGAGGACGTCTATTCCTTTGATGTTGAAAAGGAGTTCGGATACGACGACATAGCTTCCATGAAAACGAGCTTTGACGAAAACTATGACGAGCAGGCAAGACTTTATCCCGACCTTGTCGCCATGACAGGTATATACACCACATGTATGTCAGGGCTCATAGAGCTTCTCGGCTGGGACACGCTTTTGGAGGCGGCGGGACTTGACCCTAAAGCGTTCGGTGAGTTTACCGACAGATACTGCCGCTGGATGATGCCGTGTTTTGAAAAGCTTGCCGAGTCAAAGTCACAGGTTGTGATGATACACGACGACATAGTCTGGACTGACGGAGCTTTTTTGCACCCTGACTTTTACAGGAAGTACGTATTTCCCAATTATAAAAAGATGTTTTCGCCGCTTATTGAGGCAAAAAAGACTATACTCTATACATCTGACGGAAACTACACGCAGTTTATAGACGATATATCCGACAGTGGAGTGAGCGGGTTTGTGCTGGAGCCGTGCACTGATATGAAGTATATGTGCGAAAAGTACGGCAAAACACATATCATAGTTGGAAACGCCGACACGAGAATATTGCTCTCGGGTACAAAGGACGATATTGAAAACGAGGTCAAGCGGTGCATTTCCCTTGGCAAAGACTGCCCCGGTTATTTTATGGCAGTGGGAAACCATATACCGGCGAATACACCCGTTGAAAACGCGCTGAGGTACAACGAGATGTACGAAAAATATTCAAGAAGATAAAAAGAGATGCAGACATTATGTCTGCATCTCTTTTTGTTGTTTATTTGTAATCAGGGTTTTTCTCAGGGAATTTGGCACAGACATCATCCTGCCATTTGTGGAGCATATCGAGCATTTCCGATACCTTTTCCGGCATTTTGTCAGCTATGTTGTATTTTTCGCTGAAGTCTGTTTCGAGGTCATATAACTCAGGGGACTCAGGTCTTTCAAAGAATTCAATGAGTTTGTATTTGCCCAAAACGACTGACGAGCCCGGTGTTCCGCCCTGATTGCCATAGTGTGGGTAGTGCCAGAATATCGGGCGTTCAGGCATTGATTTTCCGTATAAGAGCGGTGCAATGCTTACGCCGTCGCAGTGTGCCTCAGGTTCAGCGTCAAGCCCTGCAAGCTCAAGTATTGTCGGGTAGAAGTCAGGTGTTGTAACAGGTACATCACAGCGGGTAAATTCCTTTATGTGGTTTGGATATACAACGAACATCGGAACTCTAACGCCGCCCTCGTACATCCAGCCCTTGCCCTCGGATGCAGGCAAGTTGCAGGTAGGAGAGCCCTCGCTTGTGGAGAGACCGCCGTTGTCGGAGGTGAAGAATATAACTGTGTTGTCAGCTTTGCCTGATTTTTCGAGTGCGTCTACAAGTCTGCCAATGTTTTGGTCGAGATTCCACAGCATAGCTGCATACGCAGGGTCGGACTGAATTACACGGCGCTCTACATATTTTTCGTATCTGCCCCTGTTTATATGTTCGCCTTTGATTATGGCCTCTTCTTTATCAAGTCCCAAGTCGTGCGCCTTTTTTTCAAAGCGGGCGATGTCCTCGGGCTTTGCCTGTATAGGAGTATGTACGGCATAGTGGCACAGGCTCATAAAGAACGGGCGCTCTTCATCGCTTTCAATGAGATTTATTGCCTCATCTGTTATGCGGTCTGTCAGATATTCGCCATCCGGTCCGTTTTCGAGAGTTTCTATATTATACGGGCTAAAATATCCGCAGTGAGGGTGTCCCCAGCTGCATCCGCCTATATTTTTTTCAAAGCCGAACTTGTCAGGGTAGAATTCCTCGCCACCGAGGTGCCATTTACCTACATGCCATGTGGCATAGCCCGCCTCTTTTAAGCTGTGAGCTATTGTGCGGGAATCTTTCGGCAGGTGGTGGATGTACGGCGCGTCTATAAGCTTATCAAAAAGCGGATGACAGCTGCCGTCCATGTCAATCCAGTCAGTTACTCCGACACGCGCGGGGTAACGGCCCGTAAGATAGCTTGCGCGGCTCGGCGAGCACACGGGGCATGAGGCATAGGCGTTTGCAAACGACATTCCGCGGCGGCAGAGCTTGTCAATATTTGGTGTCTCGTAAAAAGTGCTTCCGCTGCACGCCAAGTCACGCCAGCCCATGTCGTCCATGAGTATAAATATAAAGTTGGGACGTTGGTTCATTGTTTGTAGATCCTCCTTTATTGCATTTCTCTGCTATATGTTCTAATTATAGCTTAAGTTAAACGGAATATAAAGGAAAAACAGAAAATGCAGTAATAAAACAAAAAAGCCTGTGGTAAAATACCACAGGCTTGGCGCGCTTGAAGGGACGCATGTGACGCTTTGCGCCACATGCCATCCTCACGGCATAGCCGTATCGGACTTCACGCCTAAAAACATCACACTGTGATATTTTTAAACGGCGCTTACCCTCTCAGGGTTCGAGTCCCTTTTGATTGAAATAAAAAAACCTGCAGTGAAAAATCACTACAGGTTTGGCGCGCTTGAAGGGACTCGAACCCCTGACCTACTGGTTCGTAGCCAGTCACTCTATCCAGCTGAGCTACAAGCGCATTGTTTGCTAGTCAGCTTAATTATACTATCATATATTTAAAATGATGTCAATATGTTTTTAGATAAAAATCTTGATATTTGTAAAATAAAGTTGACACAATCTAAATTAAGAAAGTTGTAAGAGGTAAAAAAGCTAAGCTTTAAGAAATTTGCTTTATTATAATGGAGATATATAGTTTAAAATTTCTTTAAAACCTGCTAGCTGACTTTAAGCCGGAATTTAGCTGTGATATAATTGTTTTATAAGATTTGTACGTATTTTATGTAATTCATTTCGGTAAAAAGGAGAGCAGAACTATTATGCAGGACAAACTCAATGTAATTATAGCTGACGATGATAAAGATATTGTTGAGTCGATAGCGATTTATCTTTCAAACGAAAATCTTAATTTATTTAAGGCGTACGACGGACTCGAGGTGCTCGACATTGTGGAGCATAACACCATTCACCTTATACTCATGGACGTTATGATGCCTAAAATGGACGGAATTAAGGCAACCATAAAAATAAGAGAAACAAAAAATATACCTATCATCATGATTTCCGCCAAGAGCGAGGACACCGACAAG
>CALXEM010000189.1 GCA_944387335.1 uncultured Clostridia bacterium
AGAACAGTACGGCTGCGGCGGAGAACTATCTCATACACACGAGGATATGTACAAAAAAGCTGCTCAAGAGGGTTTTAAAAAAGCTTATGAAGCTGTAAAAAGCGGAATGTACGACGTTGTAGTGTTAGACGAAATAAATGTAGCAGCGCATTTTAAATATATATCAGTCGATGACGTTTTAAATCTCATAAAAGCAAAGCCGCAAACCTGCGAATTGATACTCACAGGACGGTATGCAGACGAGCGGATTGTTGAAAGCGCAGATTTGGTGACTGAAATGAAAGAGATAAAGCACTACTATTCCATGGGCGTTCCTGCAAGAGACGGTATAGAAAAATAAAAGAAAAAGAAAATGCTTATCACGTGACCGAAAAGGCTGTGATAAGCATTTTTTATATATAAAAATCTATACTCGTTTTCTGTAAATGAACACAACTGTTACTCCCGCAATGAGCACTACTATACAAAGAGTAAGCATAACCACTTCATCTGCGCTTATCCCCTCTGATATTCCCGATGTAGACTCATTTAAGTCAGGTGTTCCTCCTTGAGGCGGCTGCATAATATTTTGTGTCTGTACATCCTGTGACGCCATTTGCAGTTGTATTTGAGAATTATCTGTTGTCTCACCGTTCATATCGGGCATTCCCTGCATATCAGGCGCACCTTGCATATTAGGCATACCCTGCATACCGTTTGGCATTTGCTGTGAAGTATCTGCATTTTCATCCGAGCTTGGAGGTGTCGGAATGTTTTCGCCCGCTCCGCCGCTTGCTTCGGGTGGCTGAATGTTATTTTGTGTCTGCCCGTCTGACGGCAGCTGCGGCGGTGTCTGAGAGTTATCCGTTGTTTCGCCGCCGTTCATATCAGGAACGTCCTGCATATCAGGCATATCCTGCATACCGTTTGGCTGACCCATGCCTCCGCCGTTATTCATGCTTCCCATATCTGAGATAACTATATCCGAAGCGTCTATCAGGCTGTCTTTCGCATTTGTCTGCTCCTCTGATGTAGACGGTATACTGCCGTCAAGCTGACCTGTTACGCTCTGAGCTCTCTTTATACAGAATTCCTTTAATGTGTCTATACCCGTTATAAATTCATCGTACGTACAGAACTTTGTAGAATTTGCTTCAACATACTCAGAAATCATACTTTTGACGGAATCTATCATATTGCTGAAATATCCGCTGTCGAAATACTCCGAAATAAATTCTTCAAAATACTGATGATATAGCTGAGTATACTCCTCATTTGAGAATATCCATGCGAGCATCGGGCGCTCATCTATTGTGCCTGACGAAACAGGTGTATCTATCGGATAATTTACAAGCGATGTTGCACTGGAAGCGGACTGAAATCCACCGAACGCCAAGTTATAGTCCCACGGTATCATGGAGAGCTGTCCATCATCCTCATACAGATAATAGTTATGTATCATAGAGCCTGTGTAGCTGTCGAAATTGCAGACAAAGTTGTGCACCACAAAATAGCGTATAACCTCATCGACATTTACTATATCCTCTAAACTGCTGTTTTCACCCAGCAGTTTCAGAGATTCTATGAGTCTATCTTTATCCTCATCTGTTATATCGGTCTTTGCGTTGTCAAAGATGTTCGAATAACTGTCATAGCTGTCGTCGGTGTAAACTAGCAGTACATCGTCTGATCCCATTGTGCCCATACCGCTGCCTTTAAAGCCGCCTCCCATATCCTGACTTGATTCAGCATTTTGCGCGTCGTTCTGCACTCTGTCGCCTGATATACCGCCTTTAAAATCAACTAAATCTCTTAAAACGGAGAAGTCTTTTCCGTTTAGTATATCATCGGCGCTTTCGGCTGTCTGCGCTGCTGAAACAAGCTCGTCTGAACTTGCATATTCCAAAGCATCGGCTATACTCTGTAAAGTATCGTCATTGGCTGGGCTTATTATATTTTTAAGCATTTCCAAAGGTATTTCGTCCCTGTTTTGCATATCGGGCATTTGATTGAAAGTACCCTCATCGCCGTTTTGTGGCTGCTGTGGCTGTTCGCTGTCGACTGTATTTGACTCATCCTGAGTATCCGATGTCTGATCTTCATCATTCATCCATTCGTCCATATCAAAGCGCTCGCCGTTTCCGCGGCCTCCGCCCATGCTTTGGCTGTCAGGATTATACAATTCGCCGTAATCGCTACCGTAATTACGCTCCAAAAACGCCTCTTCTATTCCCTCAACAGCGAGATAGAGACCCCAGTTTTCTCCGTTTACGGTTATTGACACATAACTACAAAGCGGAGAGCTTACGCCGAAGTAACTCATCATCTTATATGAGAGGTAATCTTTCATATAGGTATTGTCCTGTATGATATTGTTAAGGCAGAGTTTATCAAGTCCGTAATAGGTCTTTGTGCTGTCATAGTGGTCAAACTCAATTTTAAAGCTGTAACGGTCGTTTCCGTAGCTCTGTACCTGTGTAAGCGAGGTGTTGCCCTTGGCGCGTATTGCGACGTTGTTGTAAGCTTCGCCATCAATTACAACACTGCACAGCTCGTATTCTTCATTTGTACAGCTCGCAATAAAGCTGTCCCAATCATCCATGACAATATCTATCGTGTGGACTTTTGTATCGTCAAAAAGACGTGTTTCATATCCTTTTACCTTAGCGACAGACTGTATTCCGAAGCTCTCTGCGTTCATAAGCATTACAGTCAGAATAAGCGTAAGCGCAACAACGACACAGCAAATCTTATTAAAATGTTTGTTCGTTGACATACAGCGCCTCCTGTGTTATCCCATATATTCTCCGTTATAGCTTACAAGAACTGCACCGTTTACACCGTTCATCTCTGAGAGAATATTGATAAAGTCGGTGTTGTCCTCTTTCATTCTTATCTCAACAGTCAGCTCTATGCTGCCTTTCTGTGCTGTTTTGCTCTTTATATTGCTGCGGGACACCTGTTTTTTGAGGAATTCAACTGCATTCATTTCGCTTTCGTGGTCTGTGCAGCGTATAACGACAATATATGGGTTGAGATGTGCTTTCTTATTTGCGAATACAACTAAAATCAAGCCTATTGCAACGCTGCCGAACACTGCTAACGGAATCATTCCTGCCGCAAGCACAATGCCTGCACCGATTGACCAAAACAAAAACGCGATGTCAAGCGGCTCTTTTATAGCTGTACGGAAACGAACGATGGAGAGAGCACCTACCATACCGAGTGAAAGCACAACGTTTGATGTAACCGCCAAAATAACAAGTGTTGAAATCATAGTAAGAGCTACTAAAGTAACACCGAATGATGAGGAATACATAACTCCTGCAAATGTCTTTTTATAAACCAGAAAAATAAACATACCCACACCGAATGCAAGTAATAAAGAAATTACAATATCGAATGCGGATATGCTCGTCATGTTCTCCAAAAAGCTTGATTTAAAGATGTCCTGAAATGTTGTCATAATGTTTCTCCTTTAAATAATTTATATTTAACCGTAAATACGGCATACGGCATATTTTGAAAAAGCAGATGTATGCTTTGACGGAAGCTGAACAATATCGCGTATTACAGACGGCAGATATTCGTCCCACTTCACCTCTAAAACAACGGGTGTATCTCCTGCCGGAACAGTGACACAATCCGGATTTAAAAAATCCACACATGAAATGCCTGTTCGGATATTATAATCCAGTGTAACACGGACATTTCCCGCTGGATAAACAAACGCTTCTCTTGTATATTCAACTATTGTTTTAGGCTTTAAAAGCTGTGTCTGCATTTTTATATAAAGTTCATTAAGCAGTGGATTTTCACTTTTGGCATTATATTCTCTGCCCTCTATAATGCTTTTTGCCTCATTTAATGTAAGCTGAACCTGCTCTTTACTGCATAAACCGTTTATCTTGCTCTTTTTCTCAAGCAGAATATATGAGACATCTCCGTTATAAAGCCTTAATCTGAATTTTTCTCTGCAGTTTACTCCGTTTATTTTTTCGAGCAAAGCTTTATCGTCAAAGTTATCGAAATAAAGGCTTCGTATAACATATCTGCCGTTTATGGAATTTTCATCATGCTGAGCAACGGCGGATAGCCTGCTCCTCAGCGCAAGCACGTCGGCATAGTCTATCTCATGCTTAAATTCATGTCGGAATTTCATCTTTTCATCTCCTTCTTTTCCTTAAGTTCTGCATATATTATAATCGCCTAACCTTAGACGTAACTTAGAAAAAACATGCACTTAACATCGGCAAAATAAAAAAGCCCTGCAAAGTTAAAGCAAATTCGCGTTAAATATGCAAAATATGCTTTAGCTCAGCAAGACCTTTTATTTTAATTATTAAAATTCAACTGAGAATGATATTATATTATCTTTTTCGTACGATGCATAAATTTTCCCTTTATTTGCAGTAACTATCGACTGCGCCACAGACAGCCCTATGCCGTAACCGCCTGATTTCTGTGTTCTGGATTCATCGGCTCTGTAAAAGCGGTCAAACAGCTTATCAGGCGGTACCGCAGGAACTGTAGAACACGTATTTTTTATCTGAAATTTTATCTTTTTATCCTTTGACGAAAGCTTTACATATATCTCTCCGTTTTCGTCCGTATATTTTACGGCATTGTCCGTCAGTATAGATATAAGCTGTCTAATCTGTTCGCGGTCACCTTTTAACGACACATTCGGCTGTATATCCATACTTAAACTTATATTTTTAGAGCTTATAAGCTCGTTAAATGAATTTATACTATCTCTCATCAAGTCGCTCAGCGAAAATTCACTCATGTTTGCGCTGTTTGTCTCATCCATTTTGGCAAGTGTGAGCAGGTTTTGTGTAAGTCCTGCAAGCCGTTTTGTCTGCTCGCGGATATTTTTGCTCCACTTATTTTCGCCCATATACAGCTCCATCGCTTCAGTATTTGAAAGAATGATGGCGAGAGGTGTTTTTATCTCGTGCCCTGCATTTGTGACAAACTGCTTTTGTTTTTCTATATTTTCGGCTATTGGTTTTATTGCACGTTTAGATAGGAGTATAACAAGCGCAAGCATTAAAAGCCATCCTGCTATTCCGATACCTAGTGACAGCAGTAAAACCTGTAAACACATGATTTTTTCCACCGTAGTGTCTAAAAAAATCATAGTTGTTCCCGCATGTACGGGTGATTGCCGCACCATATATCGTATGCCGTTTATACTTCCCTGCACATCACCTTGACTTTTTATTGTTTGTGCAAATTCTTTTGTATCACTTTCGCTCACAGACGGCATTCTGCTTGTATCTGTATATACTATTTCATTTTTAGAATCAAATCTGACTATGAAAAACGAAGCTGACATAAATTTGTCCCGATAGCCAAAATCAAACGGTCGGTCAGGCGGCGCTTTCTCTGACATATTAGGAGCAACCCCCGCGCCTCCTTCGTTTTCATAAAGCATGTCCATCGTTCTTTTAGTTTCATTTTCCACCAAAAATATATTGGCAATATTTATAGCACCCAATAGTATCATTATGAGTACGCTTATCGCTATCATTGACGATACAACAAACTTTTTCTGGAGTGTCTTTATCACTCGACCACCTCCAGTGTGTATCCTATATTGCGCTTTGCCTGAACTGCCACGTTTGCGTTTAATGCCGCCAGCCTTTTTCGTATGTATGAAATATAAACCCACACTGTACCGAGTTCAGCGTCAGTATTATACCCCCATATTTTAACGAGTAAATCCTCTGATGATAAATATTTCCCCTGATTGAGCATTAAAAGCTCCATTAACTGAAATTCAAGCTTGGAAAGTATAAACGACTGTTTTTCGCCTGAGAGCTCATAGCTTTGCCTGTTGAGCGAAATATTCCCGCATTTTATTATATCCGGGATAAAGTTTTCCTTTCTTCTGAGCATGGCTCTTACTCTTGCCAAAAGCTCACCCATTGCAAAAGGTTTTGGCAGATAATCGTCTGCTCCCATATCAAGCCCCTGTATTCTGTCCTCTATTTCAGTTTTTGCTGTCAATAGTAGTATAGGCGTTGTACAGCCTTTTTGTCTGAGCTTTTGCAGCACTTCCATTCCGCTCATCTGCGGCATCATGATATCTAAGATAATTCCGTCATATTTATCGTTCAGAGCATAGTCAAGGGCGTCTTTTCCGTTATATACTGCATCTACGTTGTATTTATGGTAAACAAGTATATCTACTACCGCCTATGACATTGACACTTCATCTTCGGCATATAAAAGCTTCATAAAATCCCTCTTTTTATAAGGACAAATTCCTGTCCTGACTTTAAATGTATTTTATCATAAAATATCCCCGCTTTCACAATTTCATCTTTTATTTTATAAAGTATTTTAAGTATTTTTACATTTCAATTGACTTGAGATAATTTGAATGGTATAATTATTAAGCAATTTCGTTGCAACAATAATATATATGGAGATGTACCCAAGTGGTTGAAGGGTCCGGATTCGAAATCCGGTAGGTCGGTTCTGCCGGCGCTGGGGTTCAAATCCCCACATCTCCGCCAAGCAAAAGCCTCGGCACGTATTTCGTGATCGAGGCTTTTTGTTTTTACTAAATGAAGATATATCGCGTTTAAATTGGTATTTTTAAGTTATAATACTCATTCTGAAGCTTGTTAGCACCACTTATTCTGGGCTCAGTTTTTTACGCATAAACGCTAAAAAGGACTTGCCATCAAATCAGCAAATCCTTTTCAAATTTTAAAGTATACTCTTTAAGCAATGGCTCTGCTATGAATTTTCCAAAGAGAGCAAAGCTGCCAATGTATATTCTTACTTTACGGGATACAACACCGTGCCCTTATCACTGTGCTTATGATATACATTAAATTGGCGACAACGTGGAATTATCAGACGGATCATTTTTTATGACAGAATTCAAAAGCGCAGTACATCCTTCAAAAATATCCCGATATGCCACATCAAAACGGCCAGAATACCACGGATCGGCGACATCGCCTCCGCGATAAGTGTAATCCATCAACTTATGTATTTTTCCGTCGGGGTCACCGCCAAAAATGCAGAGCATATTGCGAATATTAGCACTGTCCATACCTACGAGTAGATCATATTTATCATAGTCGCTCTTTTGTAATTGCACAGCATGCTTGCCGTTGCAAGATAGCCCGTGCTTTGCAAGTTCAGCCTTTGCTGGTGGATATACAGGATTGCCAATTCCGTTCCAAATTTCCTCTGTGCTTGTGGCAGAGGAAGCAACCACGAATTTCTCTGCCATTCCCTGTTTCTTTACAAGATCCTTAAAAATAAATTCTGCCATCGGACTACGGCAGATATTGCCGTGGCACACGAACATAATTCTCATATCCATTAAAACCTGATCATGACAGGAGCAGCTGTAAAGGAGCTAATGGTAGCTGTTGCGTTTTTCATATAGAACACCCCTGTGTATTGCCGTCGTTTTCATCGTACATTCC
>CALXEM010000190.1 GCA_944387335.1 uncultured Clostridia bacterium
TATTACGTTTACATATATGTAATTGAAAAAGCGCTTAATTATTGGTATTATAATAATATGTATTTAAAAGAGAATATTTTTGTAAAGTACTCTCCTATAAATTCAAAAGGAATGGTTTATATGTTAAAACGAAACAGTGCACATACTCACACTAAGAAAAAAATTTTTAACAGTCTATCGTTTATAACTATTTTGCCGTCAGCTATACTGATATTGTTGGCTGTGCTATTTTTAGCGTCCAGTTTTAGCTTGGAGAAATACTTTAAAAACGAAATGCAGAAAATGATGAACGAGAATCTGAATTTTATGTCTCAAAATCTTGATTTTCTGTTTGATGATGTAATGACGACTGTGTCGTCTTATTCGACGAATTCTGATGTTAAGAATTTGTCCTATAATGAGAATTACGGTGCATCTGAAGTGACAAGTGCAGGAAATCTTCAAAAAACACTGTCGGCGTGGGTGTCCTCTAAAAATATTGTATATACAGCTCAGCTTTATTTTTCAGAATCAAATTTACTTATAAGCAATAATGCAATATATTACAACGACACGAATAATGACAAAGCATATTTAAATGAGGATATGAAGGTTACTAAAGTTTTGCAGGAGGAGACAATAGTAAACGAAAAAAATGGCGATGCCGTTGAGGTTATTCCTGTAATATATCCCGTATCCGCTGATTGTAGGGCAATTGTACTGCTCAATTCTGAGTATTTAGATGACTTGATATTTTCTGAAAAATATGAGTTGGTTGAGTTTTCGCTTATATCACAGGACGGGACAGTAATAAAATCAAATGGTATATCTGAAAATTCAGGCAGTGAAGACGACTTTATATATATTACCGAAAATGCAAAATCACTTCCGCTTACATATACTTTGCAGGTTCCGCAAACTATTTTTGGCAATAAAATTAAGGGCATAATTGGTATGACAGGGATATTAACAGTCCTCTTCCTTTTGGGATCTGTTGTTACATTTATTGTGCTCAGAATGAAGGTATATCGTCCGATAACCAATATGGTGAGCAACATTGAGATGATGGTGCCATCTAAAAATGAGACAAGCCGTGAATGTGCTGAAATCCGTATGCTCAGAAATAATATGGATAAAATATTCAGTGAAAACTATGAGTTTAAACTTAAAGAATCGGAGGCAAACAATATGCAGAATGAACTTATTGTTCAGCGTGTATTGTTTGGGGTGGCGTCTGATGACGAAATTGAGAGGTTAAATGAATCTGACGCAATGTTTTCGTCATATGTTGTATTGAGCATATTTTTTGGATGCAGCGCGGATGACGATATAAAAACTTTGAGAAATAGGCTGTTTGACGGTATAAATCAGGCGGTAGAGGCAAAACATCTGTATATAGACGATGAAAAAGCTGTCAGATATATAGTGCAGATAAGAGATGAGAGTGAGCTGGACGCTTTGAGAGAACTGCTCAATAAGCTGAGCGAATCTGTATGTGAATCCGATATGTTTGTGTTGTTCTGCGTGAGCGATATGCAAAATTCAGTGCGTAATTTACACTCAGCACTTATGCAGTCCGAAAGCATTGCCGAAAAACGCTGTGCAGGTGAGGAAAAGACAGTACTGTTTTATGCTGACAGGGATAAATTCTTTGCAGACGAGAACGTAAACAACGACTTTTCTCTTGAGGATGAGGGTATGCTGACCAGCTGGGTAAACTCCGGATATACGCGCAAGGTATCGGATATGCTGGACGAACAGTACTATCTGATGGGCAATATGCCGTTTTGTGTGTTCAGAGAGCGCTGCGATTATTTTATGAAGCTTCTGTTTTTGACCGTGTCTTCAATGAATCTCGACAGCAGCTATGCGGAAAAGCTGGAAAAGGAATATTACAGCAGTGCTTATAAATCTTACAGTGCTAAAATGCTGTGGGAGTATATACGCGACGCGTTTGTATCAACTGCTGAGGTTGCTGTATTTGCCACTAAAAAGGATACCAAATCACGCATACTGTCGTGTATCAATGATAATATACATTCGTCGCTTACGTTGCAGTCCGTCGCTGAGGAGTGCGGTATTTCGGCGCAGTACCTTTCAACGTATTTTAAGAAAGAGATGGGGATAAACTTTAAAACCTACGTCGACACTCTTAAAATATCGATTGCCAAAAAACAGCTTGAGCAAACTGATATGAGCATACAGGAGATTGCTTTGGGACTGGGATTTTCGGAGTCTAAGAATTTTATAAGAGTTTTTAAAAAGTACGAGAGTATGACTCCGGGTGAGTACCGAGAGAGATTTAAAAACGCTAATTGATAAATTTTGGTTGACTTTAGTGTAATTTTACTATATGATATCATTATAAAAGTATAAAATTAGATATTATAGCTACTCTAACTTTTGCTGAAAGGATGTTGTTTTATGAATTTTACTGTTTGGATTAAAAGAATGCTCCCAATCATTGCAGCACTGTCAGTGCTTATAATATCTGCTGCATATATTTCCTCCAAGCTGATAAACGAGAGAGCTTACCGTCAGAAATGGGAAGATTATGACGAGTGCGGTCTTGCATAATTTAAAATTTGAGTTTATAATAATAGCATAAATTTTAATATGTATATTGCTGTGATGAGAAAAAGTAGTGAGCTTTAAGTCCTAAGAGAGAAAACGGTTGGTGCGAGTTTTCGGCATGAGCTTATGAAACCTGTCTCGGAGCTTCGGGAAATAAAAAACCGATAGTGTTTTTACTGCGGAAAAAGTCCCGACGATATTTTCCCGCGTTAAGGGATAAAGTGATTATCATGTCACTTGATGAGTGCGGAATATATATTCCGAATTTAGGTGGTAACACGGATTTTATCCGCCCTAAGCTGAGTTTTTAAATACTCTTGCTTGGGGCGGTTTTATTTTTATGAGGAGGCGTTGATTTATTATGAAGCTTGATAAACTTGTCGGCGAGAGATTTAAGGAAAGACCGTCCGACTGCGCTATCGACAGCCATGCGCTGATGATAAGAGGCGGATACATGAAATATGTTGCAAACGGTATATTTTCACAGTATATGCCGCTTCGCAGAGTGTGCAGAAAAATTGAACAGATAATCCGCGAGGAGATGGATGCAATAGACGGACAGGAGGTTTTGTTCCCTGTTGTATTGCCTGCATCTCTGTGGGAGGAGTCCGGCAGGTATACAAGTGTCGGCAGTGAGCTTTTGAGAATGTCAGACAGAAACGGAAGCAAGCTTGTTCTCGGTATGACACACGAGGAGGCATGCGTTCAGCTCGTAAGAGAGTACGGACAGACATACACCAAATATCCGTTTATGGTATATCAGATTCAGACTAAATTCCGTGACGAGGCAAGACCGAGAGGCGGACTTATCCGTGTAAGAGAGTTTACTATGAAGGACGCATATTCATTCCACACCTCACAGGAGGATTTGGAGAAATACTATGCGCGCTGCTATGACGCATACAAGAGAATTTTTGCAAGAGCAGGAATTCCTGAGGTTGTCGTTGTAGCTTCCGATTCCGGTATGATGGGCGGAAGTATATCACATGAGTATATGCTGCTTACACCTGTCGGTGAGGACTCCATAGCAATATGTACAGACTGCGGATTTTCTGCAAATGTAGACGCCGCTGAAAATATACTGGAGAAAAAAGAGGGCATAGAGCAGAGACCTCTTGAAAAGGTATATACTCCTAACATACACACAATAGAGGAGATATGCGAGTTTTTGCATACACCTCTGGACGAGTCCTGTAAAGCTGTTGTATATCAAAAGGCTGACAGCGGTGAGTATATTGTAGTGTTTGTAAGAGGCGACCTTGAAGTAAACGAGACAAAGCTCACATCATATCTCGGCTGCGAGATTGTACCTGCTCAGATAACAGATGACTGCCCGCTTAAATCTGGATATATCGGACCTTATAATCTGCCTGAGGGAATAATCGCAGTATATGACCGCTCGCTTTTGACATGTGAGAGCATGTCCTGCGGTGCAAACGAGGAAGAATACCACTATGTAGGTCTTTGCGCACAAAGAGATTTAAAGGGCGTAGAGTACCACGACGTATCCAAAATAAAGACAGGCGGAATATGCCCGAAATGCGGCAAAAAAGCCATTGAAATTTCAAGAGGTATTGAGGTGGGTAATATATTCCAACTCGGTACAAAATATACTAAATCAATGAATATGCAGTACCTCGACTCCAACGGAGAGCCTCAGTATCCTATCATGGGCTGTTACGGCATAGGTGTCGGACGTCTTGCAGCTTCCGTATGCGAGGCAAAACACGACGATTACGGCGTTATCTGGCCTATGAGTATTGCACCATGGCAGGTACATCTGTGCCTTGTAAGAGCTGACGATGAGGAAGCTAGGGCATATGCAGACAAGCTTTACAATGACCTTCAGAAAGAGGGCATAGAGGTTATATACGATGACAGAAACGTGCGTGCAGGAGTTATGTTCTCTGACGCAGACCTTTTGGGCGTACCTGTAAGAGTTGTTGTAAGCCCAAGAAACATGAAGCAGGGCTGCTGTGAGATTTCTCTGAGAGATAAGAGCTTACAGACAACAGCAGCTCTCGATGAGGCTGTATCTGTTATAAAAAATATAGTTGCACAAAAGCTCGATGAGATTAAAAAATCAGCTGACAGCGTAGTTGAAAAATAACATTATAAAAAATGCGCAAAAAAACAGGAGCCTTTTAAAGGCTCCTGTTTTTATTATGTTATCAGTTTGACAGTCTGTCGGTTTTAAGAATAGGACCAAATTTGAGTATGCCGAGTGCTACCAAGACGATTATTCCCGCCTGTACCCAAACGAGAACGGATACGTTGCTGTAAGCATATCCGAACAGATTTAATGAGAAGTTAGGCGTTGCGGCAATAAACGAGGTACCCACAAGTTGGCCTGTAAATGACGCTGCATTTGTGACAAGCACAAAGAATGACATACAGTGTGTCTGGTCCTTGTCAGGCAGATGCACATACGCCATATTTGCAAAGGTCAGGTTTAATCCTACTCCGATAAAGTGCTGGAACAGCCTCATGGTTGTGTAAAGCCAGAAATAGTTATATGGATTTACAAAACCGTTTAAAAAGACCGTTGGCGCGTGCATGAGCGCCGCTATTGCAAAGGTTTTCAGCCAGTCATTTCGAGAGAGTATCTTTTTCCACATAGGTGAAAGCGTAATCAAAAACAGTGAGTAAGCTGCGTTTATGAAGCTTATCATAGTATAGCTTACCTGAACCGTATCGAGGATATATACATCAAAAGCCGCCATTGACAGATAGCTTCCGAAGTTCCATATAAATACGATAGCCATAGTCGCTATGAATTTATGGTGTTTAAACGGAGTTGTTATAAGCGAGCGTATGGAAAAGTTTGTTGTTTTCTGATATTCGTATTCACGCGGAAGAGCGAGTATGATACATTCTGTAATGGCCACTGCAAACGCAACAATACGCATTATTGTCATTACCTCGAGCTGATGTCCCGAGTTTTTTACGCTGTCAGTTATAAAACCAGATGTCAGTACTGTTATGGCCGACATTATTCCGCTTATTATCTGCTGAAATGAAAAGTAATTCGCTCTTACGTTTTCAGGTATAAAGTTTACCTGCCATACGGAATAACCGCTTGTAAATAAAAAGTTGGTAGAGTGGGCAAGAAAGACGATTACTATAAATATAAAGTATGTCGTATTATGTCCCAGTTTCAGCATAGGTACAACTGTTATACCTAAGATGTTCAGCGTATAAAACGTTATACGGCTTATGGTAAGTATTTTTTTTCTTTTTGAAAATCGGTTGAGGATAATAGGGGTAAATATACTGAAAATACTTGTCAAAAACGGTATAAAGCCCAAAACGCCTATATCGACCATATTTATATCGTTTGCCAGCAAAAATCCCGTGTAAAAAACACCTGTCGTCATTGTGTTTACAACAGTTACAAGGATATTTGACAAAAGCATACACGAGCGGCCTTTGGCTCGGGGATCGCTGAAATTGAACAGAGAGTGAAACAGGGAGTTTCTGTACAGTATTTTTATGCGATTCATAAAAGATACCTCCTAAAAACAGAAAGTCTGATGACTTGCAATAAGCTGTTTTTCTCGGAGTGCAAAAGCAAAATTACACAACCGTGTACAGTGATTATAGCTAAGCTGATAAACCTTTAAAAGGTTTTCCTTGCTTTGAAAGAAAGTGTTGCAAAAATAAATTTGCAACACTTTCAATCTTTAAAAAAGTAATGGCTTTAATTATTTAGAGGCGTTCATACGGAAATCGAGAGCATATGGTATCTTAATATCCTCATCGTTGAGAACCTCACCCTTGCGGCGAGCTCTTTCCTTCTGGATATATACCCACAGATCAGATGTGGAGATCTCTCCCTCTCTGATATCAGGGATTTCCATACCGCCGTTTTCAAGCAGCATTTCCTCAGCTGTGTCGATGTCACCGAGGTAAGCTATTGCAGCAGCTTTATAGTATTTAACTTTTCCTATATAAATGCTAGGGTCAAGCTTTTCAACAAGTGCAGCTATTCCCTTGTAGTCCTTTGAGTCGTTGAGAGTTGCCAAAGCCTCTTTTGCAAGAGAAATATCGCAAGGACGCATAGCAGCAGCCTTTGCCATAGTTGTAGCAGCAAGGTCATTTCTGCCTGTTGAACGCATTGTGTTTGCAAGGCAGTAAAGACCCCATGCGCTGTTTTTAATTGAAAGTGACTTTTCAAAGCAGTTTTCTGCACGCTCAAAGTCGTTTCTCCAGTAATAGCAGAGACCCAAGTGCATCCATGTCTCCCAGTTGCCTGTATCTGCGCCTTTTACAGCTTTTTTGAGCATCTCAAACCACTCGTCCTGAATCATGTATGATTTAGGAGCCTCGCATGAGCATGTCTCAGGCATATAACCTGTCCTTAAAAGGTGCATCCAAGGTGACTGCTCGTCGCCTACTGTTCCGAAATCGAGGTGCTCACTGATAGGAGGCATACCCTCTGCTGCGCGGCGCTCGTTTTCAAGTGCGCCCCAACCGGAAGCATATGAAACCATTTCACCTTTTTTGAATACAAAGTCTTTCTTTGTATCTGCGAGCATCTTGTCAAGTGTTTCACGCGGCAAAAGCTCCTGCAAACGGTTGGAAACTGTGTCTACTGCTGTATCCCAGTCGCCATTTACCTTGCTGCCGTCTATCTGCATTGCACCGTAAGCTTCCATCCACTCCCAAGCAGTCTTAGGAGGCATTGGCAGACACTCCATCTGTGTCTGAGCAAGACCAGCCTGCATCTCCTGATATGGAATACCGTCCTCGCTTGTGAGGAAGCGCTGCCAGCGGTGTCCGCCAGGGCCCTGACCCCAAACAAAGAGCTTTCTGCCCTGCTGACGGTCTGTTGATGTATGGATAAGTCCATAGCCGTTAGGGTCGAGCTGAGTCTCAAATTTACGCTCGCCTTTTGGTATATTAAAGAAGTAGTCTATTGCGATAGGGTTGTTTGTAGGATATGTAAGGTCAAATCCAGGCATACCATCAGGAACAGGAACTTTTGTAAGTCCACGCTCTGTCTCGCTGATATATGCGTTTGTAAATGTATCCTTTGCAGGTACGATTACACGGTAACCCTCAATTTCAGGTACTGCAATGGTGCTCCACCAGTACATTGGTACAACTTCCTCGTTAGGGTTTACTATTCTCATACGAGCAAAGAGGAATTTTGAATCCTCAGGCAGGAAGAAGTCCATCTGATATGTAGCGCGACGAACACGCTCAAACTCATACATTCTAAGAACAGGTGTGCCGTCCTCTTCTGTGAGCTTGCTTACAAATATAGGTGAGCAGGTGAAAGGTGAGTGACCTGTCATACCGATGTTCCACTCAACACCGCCGCATACCCATGCATCACGAAGAGCAAGGTTACCCGGACGGAAAACAGGGTTATTTGTAACGAGGTCTTTTTTGTTTACCTTGTCATACAAGGACCAAAGACGTCCGCCGAGGTCTGTTACAAAAGTAGCTTTGAGATAGTCGTTCTCGAGAACGGCTGTATTAAATGTAATGTCGTCGGATGCGCGGTCATATCTGTCCTGCATCTGATATGGAAGAATGTTGCTGAGGTTGCCGTAGCCTACAAACAGCTCGTCAAACTCGTCAAGTCTTGTCTCCATCTTACGGTAGAGAGCGTTTCTCATTGCAGGCAAATCGCTGCAGCCATTGAGATTTGCGCCTTTGATGACTTTCTTTTCAAAGCGAAGTTCAGTCATAAGATAACTCCTTTTCTTCTTTTCAATTTTTATAATATGTAATATGTGCTTTTGTATTTATTCTGTTTTTTTACAAAAGCGCCGAGAGACTGAGGGCAGTCATGTGAATAGAATGGTAAAAGCTAAAATGTAATTTCACTATGAGTAATTCCTCTCAATCGTTGCTTTTATTATATCAAAATGCAAGTGCTTGTAAATAGAATTTTCAAATTAAATTCCGGATATAAATTATTTGGTGAAGAGAATAAAATACATTTAAGCTTTTTGGGAAAAATCACAATAAAAACTGTATAAATATTATTTGTAAATTTTTTATGAATGTACTTGACAATGTGCCGACAACATGATAAATTGTAGTTAGCACTCGGGGATATAGAGTGCTAATGAAAAATAAAACTCATATAAAACAAAATTAAAAACACTTATACGGCATAATTTAAAAGAGGTGATGCTTCATGTCGCCGTCAAATAACAGAAAATTAAAGGTGCTTGAGGCGATAGTTGAGTCGTATATCTTAACGGGTGATCCGGTTTCATCTAAAAAGCTTTCGCAGATAATGGACATATCCGTTTCACCTGCCACTATCAGAAATGATATGGCGGCACTGTTTGATATGGGACTTTTGGAACAGCCGCATACCTCGGCGGGCAGAATACCATCCCATTTGGGATACAGAGTTTACGTCGATAAGCTGATGCACATAGATCAGCTTACAGATCAGGAAAAGTGCAAAATAGATGCACTGTTCAACGTGCGGGACCCGGACCCGGATAAACTTTTGGAGGATTCGGCACAAGCGCTTGCAAACCTTACAGGTTGCGCTACATTTTCATGGACCACAACGCCTGAGCACGTTAAAGTAAAACGTATTGAGGTAGTACCTGTAAACCCGACGGTTGTGGTGTTGCTGATATCGGCTACAAACGGAGTTGTAAAGACTCAGGTATGCAGACTTGATTTTCGCATAAACCATGAAGTTATTGATTTCTTTACAAAGTTTGCGAACGACAGGTTTTCAGGAAAAACGCTTATGGAAATTTCCTCGGAATATGTCGGAGCCGTTTCAATATCTCTCGGAGAATACGCAAAGGTGTTTACTCCGCTGCTCGTAGCAATATATGAGCTTTGCAGCAGTATATATGACGGACAGTTCTTTGTAAAGGGTCAGACAAATCTACTTGCCTATAAGGAATTTTCCGATGTGGCGCACGATCTTTTAACGCTTATACAAGGGCGTGACAAGATAGACGACATAATAATGAATCAGAAATCCAGAATTGCATTATATATAGGTAGAGAGAACAGCCGCTTTGAGCTGGCAGATGCGTCGGTGCTGATAGCTAAATTCAATATAGGCGCTAATAACTGCGGCGCTGTCGGAGTTATCGGACCTGTCAGAGTGGATTACTCATCGCTTATAGCTCATGTGGATTATTTTTCAAAAACTTTGGGCAAGCTTTTAACTGATACGTTAGAGCAGAACTGATTAAAACAGACAATATACAGCACAGGAAAGGGGACTTAAAAGGTGTCTTTGAATAATGAAGAAAACAAGGTAAGCCAGCAGGAAAACACCGAAGCTGCTGAAAAAAATGCGCCGGACACGCAGGAGCCTGAAAAGGAAGAAAAGAGCGAAGCTGAAAAGTTAAAGGAACAGTATGACGCTTTAAACGATAAGTTTTTGAGAACGCTTGCTGAATACGATAACTTTAGAAAACGCTCTCAGAGAGAAAAGGATTCCATTTATACAGATGCTGTCTGCGACACAGCGGCCAAAATTTTGCCGGTAGTCGACAGCTTTGAGAGAGCTCTTTCCTTTGAGTGCAGCGACGCTGAATTTAAAAAAGGCGTTGAGATGATAAACAATACATTAAAAGAGGTTATGACCTCGCTCGGTATAACCGAGATAGACGCTGTGGGAAACGAATTTGACCCGAATACTCAAAACGCTGTAATGCACGTTGAGGATGACTCCGTGGGCGAGGGTATAGTGGTTGAGGTTTTACAAAAAGGATACCTTATAAAAGATAAGGTGTTAAGACATGCAATGGTTAAAGTTGCAAACTAAAGCTTAAAACTGTTTGACAAAATAAAGCCGACAGTTAATTTATATAGAATAAAATTACATTTTACGGAGGATAAGAATTATGGGAAAGATTATTGGTATTGACCTTGGTACAACAAACTCTTGTGTAGCCGTTATGGAAGGCGGCGAGCCGGTAGTTATCACAAATCCGGAGGGCTCAAGAACAACTCCATCCGTTGTAGCTGTTTCAAAAACAGGTGAAAGAATGGTAGGACAGGTAGCTAAAAGACAGGCTATCACAAATCCTGACAACACAGTTTCTTCCATTAAAAGACATATGGGTACAGATTATAAGACCACTTTGGCCGGTAAAGCATATACACCTCAGGAAATTTCAGCTATGATTCTTCAGAAACTTAAATCAGATGCTGAGGCTTATCTCGGTGAGAGCGTAACAGAGGCTGTTATCACAGTTCCTGCTTACTTTACAGACGCTCAGAGACAGGCTACAAAAGACGCAGGCCGTATTGCCGGTCTTGATGTTAAACGTATCATCAACGAGCCAACAGCAGCAGCACTCGCTTACGGTGTAGATAAAGAGAGCGACCAGAAGGTTATGGTTTACGACCTCGGCGGCGGTACATTCGATGTATCCATCATCGAGATGGGCGACGGCGTTCAGGAAGTTCTTGCAACAGCAGGTAACAACCACCTCGGCGGCGATGACTTCGACCAGAGAATTATCGACTTCCTCGCAGACGAGTTTAAGAGAGAAAACGGCATAGACCTCAGAAGTGACAAGATGGCTATGCAGAGACTTAAAGAAGCTGCTGAGAAAGCTAAAATTGACCTTTCCGGTGTTACACAGGCAAATGTTAACCTGCCATTTATCACAGCAGATGCAACAGGACCTAAACACCTTGATGTAACTATTACAAGAGCTAAATTCAACGAGCTCACAGCAGACCTCGTTGAGGCTACAATGGGACCTGTTCGTCAGGCTATGAACGACGCAGGACTTAAAGCTTCTGAGATTGACAAGGTTCTTCTCGTAGGTGGTTCTACAAGAATTCCTGCTGTACAGGAAGCTGTTAAAAACGCAATGGGCAAAGAGCCGTTCAAAGGAATTAACCCTGATGAGTGCGTAGCAGTAGGTGCTGCTATCCAGGGTGGTGTACTCGGCGGTGAGGTTAAAGGACTTCTCCTCCTCGATGTTACTCCGCTTTCTCTCGGACTTGAGACTCTCGGTGGCGTATTCACAAAGATAATCGACAGAAACACAACTATCCCTACAAAGAAATCTCAGATATTCTCCACAGCTGCTGACGGACAGACATCTGTTGAGATTCATGTCCTCCAGGGTGAGCGTGAGATGGCTAAGGATAACAAGACACTCGGTATGTTCCGTCTCGACGGTATCCCAACAGCTCCAAGAGGTGTTCCGCAGATTGAGGTTACATTCGATATAGATGCAAACGGTATCGTACACGTTTCCGCTAAAGACCTCGGAACAGGTAAAGAGCAGCAGATTACAATTACATCTTCTACAAACATGTCCAAAGAGGATATTGAGAAGGCTGTAAAAGAGGCTGAGCAGTTTGCCGCTGAGGATAAAGCTCGCCGTGAAGAGATTGATACAAGAAATGCCGCTGACCAGATGGTATATCAGAGTGAGAAAACACTTTCCGAGCTCGGCGACAAGATCCAGCCAAACGACAAGACTGAGATTGAAACTAAGATAAACGCCCTTAAAGAGGCTCTTAAAGGCACAAATATGGACGATATCAAAGCTAAACAGGAAGACCTCCAGAAGAAACTCTACGAGATTTCCGCTCAGGCATATCAGGCTGCACAGGCAGCAGGCGCACAGCCTGGTGCTGACCAGAACGCTCAGAATACACAGGGTGCTCAGGGCGCTGACTATGTTGACGCTGATTACAAAGACGCTGACGACAACAAATAATCAAGGCGAACAACACTGAATTTTAATACCGCCCCCACTTTTTGACGAAGTGGGGGAATTTGGTGTTAAAATATCGATACATAATATACTGAGAAGGATAGGGTGATTGATTTTGCCGGAAAAGAGAGATTATTATGAAGTGCTGGGCGTCAAAAAAGGGTGCTCAGACGATGAACTGAAAAAAGCATATAGAAAGTTAGCAAAGCAGTATCACCCTGACTTAAATCCGGGTGATAAAGAGGCTGAGGCTAAGTTTAAAGAAGTAAATGAAGCATATGAGGTGCTTTCAGATTCTCAGAAGAGAGCCAGATACGACCAGTTCGGCCATGCGGGAGTTGATCCGTCATATGGTGGCGCTGGAGCAGGCGGCGGATACGGCGCAGGCGGTTTCGGCTTTGATATGGGAGATATAGGCGATATATTCGACAGTTTTTTTGGAGGCGGTTCGGGATTTGGCTTTGGCGGAAGCACAAGAACAAGAAATCCGAATGCTCCGACACGCGGTAACAATATAAGAGCAAGCGTTACACTTACATTTATAGAGGCGGCTAAGGGCTGTAAAAAGACTATAAGCTTCCAGAGACTTGAAAAGTGTCAGTCGTGTAACGGAACAGGCGCAAAAGCCGGTTCACAGCCTCAAACCTGTACAGAGTGCGGAGGAACAGGTCAGGTAAGAGTTCAGCAGAGAACACCGTTTGGTGTTATTCAGACAGCTAAGACCTGCTCTAAGTGCGGCGGTAAAGGTAAGATTATAAGAGACCCATGTAAGGACTGTAACGGCCTTGGCAGAGTAAGACACAGACGCACTATGGAGGTTGATATTCCTGCCGGAATTGACCACGGTCAGACATTCATCATACCTGGCCAGGGCGACCACGGTGTAAACGGTGGACCTGCCGGAGATATCGAAGTAACTGTAACAGTACAGCGTGATGCGCTCTTTGAGCGTGACGGCTTTGACGTATACTGTGAAGTGCCGATAACATTTATACAGGCTGTTTTGGGCGATGAGATAACTGTTCCGACAATAGACGGAAAGGTTAAATACACCATGGCAGAGGGCACACAGAGCGGTACACGCTTTAGACTTAGAAATAAAGGTATACCTTATGTAAACGGAAGAGGTCGAGGCGACCAGTATGTCACAGTTGTGATAGAGGTGCCGAGAAATCTTACCGCAAAGCAAAAGGAAACCTTGAGAGAATTTGAAAAGACAACTTCCGACCGAAACTATGAAAAACGCAAGGGCTTCTTTGAAAAATTAAAGGACGCACTGCGCGGTGAGGAAGATAAATAATTAAAATATAAGCCGCAGATAGATATATGAATTTATCTGCGGCTTTTTATGGTTTAAAAACAGGGCAATAAAGCCTTTGAGGGCTTGAAAATTAAATTTGTATGCGATAAAATAAAATTTGAAAGTTTGTCAAAGGAAAAACAAACTCGAAGAGTTTAATATTTTGAATTCTTGTCACGCAGGCGGACATGCGCCGCCGCAGTGACACCCTGAGAGAAAAACGGTGATTAACCGTTTTTCGATGAAAAGGGGGTATTGGGGGAAAAATCGTGAAATTAAGAGCTTGCTCTTAATTTTTAACGAGGCTTGTCCGAAGTGATTCCGTTTGTCCCTCAAGAGCGTGTCATTTTTATAGACACGCTCACAAACTTTTATCGTGTTAAAACATCGGCCAACGTTTAAAACTCTTGATAAAAGCCGATGTATTTAATATAATAAAAGGTAGGGGAATAACCCCGAACAGTTTTATAATGTCAATAAAAAGTCTTATTAAAAAAGGAGTTTTGAAAAATGAGCACTCTAGGTAAAAAGACAGTTGATGATATCGAAGTAAAGGGCAAACGCGTACTTGTACGTGTTGACTTCAACGTACCGCTTAAAGACGGCGTTATCACAAACGATAACCGTATAGTTGCAGCTCTTCCTACAATTAAAAAGCTTATCGAAAAAGGCGGAAAGGTTATCCTTTGCAGCCACCTCGGCAAACCGAAGAACGGTCCTGAGGCTAAGTTCTCACTTGCACCATGTGCAGTTCGTCTCTCTGAGCTTCTCGGTCAGCCTGTTGTATTTGCAGCAGATGACTGTGTAGTAGGTGAAAACGCTAAAAAAGCTGTTGCCCAGATGAAAGACGGCGATGTAGTTCTCCTTGAGAATACACGTTTCCGCAAAGAGGAGACAAAGAACCTGCCTGAGTTCAGTAAAGATCTTGCTTCCATAGCTGATGTATACGTAAACGACGCATTCGGTTCTGCTCACCGTGCTCACTGCTCAACAGCCGGTGTTACAGATTATATCAAAGAATCCGCTTCCGGTTACCTTATGAACAAAGAGATTGAGTACCTCGGAAACGCTGTTAACGATCCGGTTCGTCCGTTTGTTGCTATCCTCGGTGGCGCTAAAGTTGCTGACAAGCTCAACGTAATCGAGAACCTTCTCAACAAAGTTGACACACTCATCATCGGTGGTGGTATGGCTTACACATTCCTCGTTGCTAAGGGCTATGAGGTTGGTAAATCTCTCGTTGACCTCGAGAAAGTTGAGTACTGCAAAAACATGATGAAAAAGGCTGAGGAAAAAGGCGTTAAGCTCCTCCTGCCTGTTGATACAACTATTGCAAAAGCATTCCCAGATCCAATCGATGCTCCTATCGACGTTGAGGTAGTTGCTGCTGACGCTATCCCTGCTGACATGATGGGCCTTGATATCGGTACTAAGACAATGGAGCTCTTTGCTGAGGCTGTTAAGTCCGCTAAGACTGTTGTTTGGAACGGACCTATGGGTGTATTTGAGAACCCAGTTCTCGCTAAAGGTACAATCGCTGTTGCTAAAGCTCTTGCAGAGACAGACGCTACAACAGTTATCGGTGGCGGTGACTCCGCAGCTGCTGTAATCCAGCTCGGCTTTGCTGATAAGATGTCCCACATCTCCACAGGTGGCGGCGCTTCCCTTGAATTCCTTGAGGGTAAAGAGCTTCCAGGTATTGCTTGCCTTAACGATAAATAAGCATATTTTAACCCTGTAAATAAATTTTAATTGATTGCGGGAAAAGGGCGCGGAGAATCTATCCCGTGCCCTTTCTTTTGTATATTTACCCGATTTAATGTGAAAAGGAGTATTTTAAAAATGAATAAAGCTGTAAGAAACGCTGTAATAGCAGGTAACTGGAAAATGAACAAGACAAGACCAGAGGCAAAGGCTCTCATCGAGGAGCTCAAACCTCTCGTAAAGGACGCTGACTGCGGCGTTGTTATCTGTGTTCCTTATACAAACCTTGAAACAGCTCTCGAGCTCACAAAAGGTTCTAACATCAAAGTAGGTGCTGAGAACTGCCACTGGGCAAAATCAGGCGCTTTCACAGGCGAAATCTCCGCTGATATGCTCGCTGAGATGGGCGTTGAGTACGTTGTTATCGGTCACTCCGAGCGCAGACAGTACTTCGGCGAAACAGATGTAACAGTAAACAAGAGAGTACGTGCAGCACTTGACGCAGGTCTTAAAGTAATCCTCTGCGTAGGCGAGCTTCTCGAGCAGAGAGAGCAGGGCATTACAGAGGAAATCTGCGCTATGCAGACTAAAGTTGCTCTTCTCGGCGTTTCTGAGGACGAGCTCAAAAACATCATCATCGCTTACGAGCCAGTTTGGGCTATCGGTACAGGTAAAACTGCTACTGCTGACCAGGCAAATGAGGTAAACGGCTATATCCGCAGCGTTGTTGCTAAACTTTACGGCGAGAAAGCTGCCGAGGCTCTCACAATCCAGTACGGCGGTTCTATGAACGCAGGCAACGCAGAGGAGCTTCTCTCAAAAGAGCACGTTGACGGCGGACTCATCGGCGGCGCTTCCCTCAAAGCACCTGACTTCGCAACAATCGTTGCTGCTGCTTCCAAATAATCGAGCTTTTAAAGCCGTTTAGCGTAAATTTAAGTTAAGGAGCTATTTTATTGATGAAAAAACCACTTGCTTTAATTATAATGGACGGATACGGCAACAACCCTGCTGTTGAGGGCAACGCCATCGCAGCTGCTAAAAAGCCGAATCTTGACAAATATTTTTCCGAGTGTGCTCTTACAAGCATCGGAGCTTCCGGCCTTGACGTAGGTCTTCCTGACGGTCAGATGGGTAACTCCGAGGTAGGTCATACAAACATCGGTGCAGGCCGAGTTGTATACCAGGAGCTCGTTCGCATTTCCCAGTCTTTCAAAACAGGCGACGCTAAGAACAATGCGGCGTTCAACAAAGCTTTTGAGAACTGTAAAGCTAACGACAGCGCACTTCACCTTATCGGACTTCTCTCCGACGGCGGTGTTCACAGCCATATTGAGCACCTGTTCGGACTTATAGAGCTCGCTAAAAACAGCGGTATCGAGAAAATTTATGTCCATGCTCTCATGGACGGACGTGACGTTTCCACAACATCGGGTGTAGGCTTTGTAAAAGACCTCGTTGCTAAAATGGACGAAATCGGCGCTGGTAAAATTGCTACAATCGCAGGCAGATACTACGCTATGGACCGTGACAACGCTTGGGACAGAGTTGAGAAAGCTTATGCAGCTATGGTTTACGGCGAGGGTGTGCAGAACAGCGACCCTGTCAAGACTATGGAGGAGTCCTATGCAAACGATGTTACCGACGAGTTCATCGTTCCGACTGTATGCGACAAGGACGGCATGATAAAGGCAAACGACAGCGTTATATTCTTTAACTTCCGCCCTGACCGCGCAAGACAGATTACACGTACATTTGTAGACGAGGCATTCGACGGCTTTGAGAGGAAAAACGGCTTCTTCCCGCTGTGCTATATCTGCATGACTCAGTACGACGCTACAATGCCAAACGTAACAGTTGCATTCGAGCCTAAAGAGCTTGTTCAGACATTCGGCGAGTACATAAGCGAAAAGGGACTTACCCAGCTCAGAATTGCCGAAACACAGAAATACGCTCACGTTACATTCTTCTTCAACGGTGGAGAGGAAAAGACATTTGAGGGCGAGGACAGAGCACTTATCAAGTCTCCTGACGTGCCTACATTTGACTTAAAGCCTGAGATGAGCGCATATGAGGTAGCTGACGAGGTTGTAAAACGCATCGAGAGCGACAAGTATGACGTAATCATCCTCAACTATGCTAACTGTGACATGGTAGGCCACACAGGCGTATTTGACGCAGCAGTAAAGGCTGTTGAGGCAGTTGACGAGTGCGTAGGCAAAACAGTTGACGCTATACTCAAAAAAGGCGGCGCAGCAATCATTACAGCTGACCACGGAAACGCAGAGAAAATGGTGGGCGAGGACGGAGCTCCGTTTACACCTCACACAACAAACCGCGTTCCACTATGCGTTGTAGGTTATGACTGCAAGCTCAGAGAGGGCGGACGCCTTGCCGATATCGCTCCGACAATGCTCGAAATTCTCGGACTTCCAAAGCCTGAGGAGATGGACGGCGAGTCACTCATTGTTAAATAAGATATTGTAATAATATTTATAAAAATCCCGTATCCTTGGTGATACGGGATTTTTGTTTAAGGAGGAATTTTGACCTTTTAAAATTGCAGTATCGGGATATATTGAAACGCTGGGAATTATAATGCTATAATTGATAAAAACTGAGCGGTAGACTTTTCGGGGAGTGAAAATATGTATAATTTAATTATGTCGGGAACTGTTTTGGGTTCGTTTATTCAGGTTTTGCCTGTCTCTGTTTTGGCGAGTTTCCTCTATGTGGTTATAAGATATATAAAAATTAAAAACGGCAATATGAAGGCGAATTTGAGCAAGGAAATTATCAGGACAATATTTGTGTGCTATTTAACGGGACTGATAAGTCTTGTACTTGTGCCGTTTAATTTCTGGAGTGTTGTCTGGGGATATATTTATAACGGATATTCGGTAAACAGTATCAGCTTTTTAAACGGCAGTTTTAACTTAATGCCGTCTTTTTTTAAATTGGCGACGGGGGAGCTTGAGCTCGGAAGCTGGGTAAAGACTATGCTTGCGGGAAATGTACTCATGTTTGTGCCGTTGGGACTGCTTTTACCGTTAGCTTTTGATAGGATAAATAAACACGTCATGTTAGGACTTACAGTGGTTATCCCGCTCTTTGTAGAAATAGTTCAGATACTTGTCGGACGCAGTTTTGATACAGATGATTTGATATGCAATTTTATAGGCATAATTGCAGGCTATTTAATTTATCTGTGCGTTGCTGGTTTACTAAAACGCAGGAATAAAACAAAATAAATTTAAAAATACCGTATCTTAAATGATGCGGTATTTTTGCTTTTAAATGGATATTGTAAGCTTAGTGTAAAATGGTATAATGAAAGCAACATAAAAAGTAAAGCAATAATAAAAGGGGGGATCATCATTGGCAAACGAGGACAAAAAGGATTTTAACGCCATGCTCAATAACAGCAAGGATATGCCGAAAATACAGATTATTACTGATGAAGAAGCCGTTAAAAAGTACGGCGGAGATAAAATGTATTTTGCGCCGCCTTTAGAATACGACAGTATAATGAAGCGGATACCGTATGGCAAGGTGATTACCTTATCGGAGATACGCGCATATTTGGCAAAGGTAAACAATGCAGATTTTACCGAGCCGACTACTGCGGGAATTTTTGTGCTTATAGCGGCGTGGGCAAGTCATCAAAGACAGGAGGAGAAAACGCCTTATTGGAGAACGCTTAAAACAGGCGGCGAGCTCAATGAGAAATATCCCGGCGGTATTGAATTGCAGAGAGAAAGACTTGAAAGCGAGGGGCATACAGTTATTCGGAAAGGCCGTAAAAAGCTCAGATATTTTGTTAAGGATTATGAAAAAGCGCTGTTCGAACTGAGATAAGTGTTGTATAAGGAAAATATCATATTAAAAGAGGCGGGAAAGCGATGATGAAGAGTAAAAATGCGGCGACGATATTTGCCATATTGGCAGCGGCGCTGTACGCAATAAATATACCGTTGTCCAAGATTTTGTTAAACTATGTCGGTGCTACTATGATGGCGGCGTTTTTGTATCTTGGTGCGGGAATAGGCATGATAATTTTAAATTTTGCCTTAAATATATCGGGAAAATCACAGCAAAAAGAGCATTTGACTAAAAAAGAACTGCCGTACACGATAGCTATGGTTGTACTGGATATAATAGCGCCGATACTTTTGATGTTCGGAATAAGCAGGACAAACTCCGCAAACGTATCACTGCTAAATAACTTTGAGATAGTCGCAACGTCGCTTATAGCGCTCATTGTATTTAAAGAGGTAATATCAAAAAAGCTTTGGCTTGCCATTGCGCTTGTTATGACGGCAAGCATTATACTCAGCTTTGAGGGCGAGGGCGCGTTTGAGTTTAACAGCGGCTCTCTGTACGTTCTGGGTGCGTGTATATGCTGGGGATTTGAGAATAACTGCACTAAGATGATAAGCAACAAGAGCTCGGAGGAGATAGTAGTTATAAAGGGTTGTTTTTCGGGACTCGGCAGCTTTATAACGGCGCTTATTTTAGGCGAGAAGATACCTGCTCCTGCATTTATTTTTGCCATAATGCTGCTTGGCTTTGTGGCGTATGGTCTGAGCATAAACTTTTACATAACAGCGCAGAAGGATTTGGGCGCTGCAAAGACAAGCGCTTACTACTCGATAGCGCCGTTTTTGGGAGTTGCGTTCAGTATGCTTTTATTGTCGGAAAGACCTGCTTTGCAGTTTTACATCGCGCTTGCAGTTATGGCGGTTGCCACGGTTATTATGGTAAGGGACAGCGTCAGCTTACAGCATGACCATGAACACGAGCATGTACACTCCCATATGCACAGCCACGGCGGTACGGTTCACACGCACGAGCACGTTCACAAACACAGCCATATCCATATACATACGGGAAATCAAAACGAACATACACATAAACACGACAATTTAACTGGACATGACCACATACATACGCAGACCATATAGAGCTAAAACGGGAGAAAAATAATGATAGTTTTAATTACAGGTGCGTCACATGCGGGAAAGACCGCCGCGGCGCAAAAACTGCTTGAAAAATACAAGTTTCCGTATCTGTCACTTGACCTTTTAAAAATGGGTCTTATAAGGAGCGGGAATACATCGCTTACACCAGAAGACGACAATGAGCTGACAGAGTATCTGTGGCCTATTGCCTCGGAAATGATAAAAACAGCCATTGAAAACGGACAAAACTTAATTGTTGAGGGGTGCTATATCCCGTTTGACTGGAAAAGCTACTTTTCGGAGGAGTATTTAAAGCATATAAAATATTACTGCATTGTGCTCAGTCAAAGCTATATTGAGGAACACTTTGGTGATGTAAAGAAGTTTGCAAATGTTATAGAACAGCGTATTGATGACACATACTGCACAAAGCAGACAGTACTTAAAGACAACGCCTATTATTTAGATATGTGCAGAAAATATGGCTGTAATTATATTCTCATAGACAGAGAATACGATGTAAATATTGCTTTGTAATTTTAAAGGGTGACAGAGATGAGTTACGAAAATAAAACAGTTATAAATAAAACGGTAAAGACAGGCATTACCTTCGGCAGTGCGCTGGCAATGGTTATAAGCTACACCACGTGGAAGTCGGTTGGCTGGGCGATTGTTCACGGACTTTTGAGCTGGATATATGTGATATATTTTGTATTAAAGTATTAAAAGGAGATAAATGACTGTGTATCGGATAATAAATATTACTCAAGCTCCTGAAAAAAGGAAGAGTTGGCAGCGTGGTTTCACAGCAAGTGGAGTGTACCGCTTGAGGCTTACAGAGAGAGTATAGAGGAGAGCTTAAATGGGAAATCCGCTGTTCCGTCATGGTATATGTGCCTTGACGGGGACAAGATTATTGCGGGAATGGGTGTTATAGAAAACGATTTTCACGACAGAAAAGACCTTGCTCCGAATATCTGCGCTGTCTACACCGAAAAGGAATACAGAGGACAGGGCATAGCTGGTGAAATGCTCAGTTTTGTCTGTAAGGATATGAAGTCAAAGGGAATAGACACACTGTATCTAGTGACTGACCACATAGGTTTTTACGAGAGATACGGTTGGAAGTTTTACTGCATGGTTCAGGGCAACGGCGAGGAAAATATGACAAGACTGTATATACACAGGGAGCGATAAGCTAAATTTTAAAGAGGGTGAAAGCTATGGAAACATCAATCTGCGGTATGGACTGCTGTGAGCAGTGCCGGAGAAAAGAGGAGTGCGGCGGATGCAGAAAAACCGACGGACACCCGTTCGGCGGAGTATGTGTTGCCGCCGAGCATATTAAAAACGGCGGATTTGAGGCGTTTAATAAAGCTAAAAGAGATTTGATAGACGAGTTTAACTCCCTCGGCATAGAGGGACTGCATATAGACGACTTAAACCTGTTAAATGGATTTTATGTAAATTTGGAATATCCCTTTTCAAACGGAGAGAGCATAAAGCTTTTGTGCGATAACAATATTTACTGGGGTAATCAGATAGAAATAGAGTCAAGCGAAAGGTGCTACGGCATTGTTGCAGACGATAAATATATGCTTGTATGCGAATACGGCTGTGGTGGTGCTGACCCCGAAATAATAATGTACAAAAAGAGGTGACTTTTATGAAAAAGGTGATGATTATAGGCTGCCCCGGAGCGGGCAAGAGCACATTTTCCAGAAAGCTTAAAGATATTACCTGCCTGCCGCTGTATCACCTTGACATGATATGGCACAAGCCGGATAAAACCAATATTTCGCGCGAGGAGTTTGACGCACGCCTTACTGAGATTATGAAAGGTGATAAGTGGATAATTGACGGCAACTACAACCGCACGCTCGAGATGCGTTTAAAGAAATGTGACACAGTGTTTTTGCTGGACTTTCCGCTTGAGGTATGTCTTGAAGGGGCGAAAAGCCGTGTAGGTACAAGGCACGATGATCTGCCGTGGGAGGAAACGGAGTTTGACGAGGAGTTCAGGCAGTGGATAGTCGATTTTCCGTCCGAGCAATTACCGGTGATATATGAGCTTTTGGAAAAATATAAGAATCAAAATAAGAATATATTTATTTTCAAATCAAGAGAACAGGCAGATGACTTTTTAAAGAGCCTATGCGAAAAATAAACCGGCAGTACCGTAACATAATACGGTACTGCCGGTTTATTTATATCATTATGCGTCTTCTTCTGCGAAATGCGGCGGACAGAGCAAGCGGTATGCCTAGAAAAAACGGACCGTACGGGTCAAGTCCCGGAGTAGGTTTATTATACGACGACATCTGCGGGTCGTCAGGGTCATACCACACCTCAGATACATCGCCTTCGCGTACATCGGTATCATATCCGCTGTACAGCGAGCTGCCCACATAGTCCGCTCCATTTACCGTATATGAAAAGTATATGCGGTGGCTTGAGCTTGAGCGCCTGCCGCCGGTGAATCTTTCTATCTGAACTACTACGCCTTCGGTGGGAACCCAGTCCTTGTATTGCTCAGTTCTGAAAAAGTATATTCCGACTGAGCAAATACCGGTGATTATAAGTATTATCAAAGGCAATAAAAGGCGTTTTAATATGCTTTGCTTCTGTTCCATTTTATACTCCTTGGAAATTATCGTAAATTACACAGTACATTATATCACTGTGCAATTTATTTTCAACCTGATTTGTTCTATGATAAAGCCGTTTTTTACATTGACATATCCGCATATACAGTAATATAATCTGAAAAAAAGAAAGGCTCAAAAGCCATTTATCGGAAAATAAAATTATAAATGAAAGCTGAGGGAAAACAGATGGACTTTAATTTTACCCCATATGCCTGCTGCAGCGAAAATCAAACTTTAAAATTTAAAATACAAAAGAAAGGCAAAATAACTTCATTTTCTGCCGTCAGCACAGACAGTGACAAAAAAGTAAAAGAGATAGTTTTGCTTGATATAAAAAATCCATTTGCGGCTGACACAAATGTTTACGGAGAGGGATACAGCATGCTGTCACAGTACAGCGGAACAGTTGAGAATATGCGCTGTATAGGCTGTCTGGACGACACTGTTCACTACAAGCTGCCGAAAAAAGAAGGCTTTAACACTGTATTTAATATGGCTCTGTTTAACGAAAACGGAGTATATACACTTATCGGATTTTCAAGCTGTTTTCGTTTTGGTGGAGAGATACGCTTTAATAAAGACACTTTACAGGTTGTGCTGAATACCGAGAACAAGACGTTTTTTGCAGATAAAGAGGTAAAACTTGAGGATGTGTATATATCCTCTTCGCACAGCAGAGAGGAACTTTTGGCTGACTTTGCCCGGGAAATAGAGAAAAATCATCCGAGACTTGAGTTTACACCTGTGCCTGACGGATGGTGCTCATGGTACTGTTTCGGACCTCATGTGACGGAAAAGGATATTCTGAATAATCTTGACAGCATAAACAGACTGGGACTTAACATGCGCTTTGTACAGATAGACGACGGATATCAGCGCAGAATGGGCGACTGGCTGACTATGACGGAGAGTTTTGGAGATATGAAAGCTCTGTGTGATAAGATAACCGAAAAGGGCTTTGAGCCGGCTGTATGGGTTGCGCCGTTTATAGCGGAGGAGGACTCAGATATATTTAAAGCGCACCCCGACTGGTTTATAAAGGATGATAACGGAAAACCGCTCTCCTCCGATAAATTTACATTCGGCGGCTGGAGACGCGCGCCGTGGTATATGCTGGACCCGACAAATCCCGAGGTTTACAATCACCTGAAAGAGACCTTTGCATATATGAGAAAGAACTGGGGCAGCCGCTACTTTAAGCTTGACGCTAATATGTGGGGAGCATTTGCCGAGGGTGTGAGATATAACAATGAATTTACGTCTGTTGAGTCGTACCGTCTTGGCATGAAAGCAATACTTGAGGGAGCGGGTGAGGAGTGCTTTCTGCTCGGCTGCAATGCGCCGATGTGGCATTCGATAGGCGCTGTACACGGCAACAGGCTGACAGGCGACATATCCAGAAGCTTTGATGTGTTTAAATCCGTTGCAGTTGAGGGATTTCACCGAAACTGGCAGAACAACAGGTTTTGGATAAATGACCCTGACTGCGTAACGGTGGAGAGCAGTTATCTCAGCCTTGTGGACGCGGGTGGCAGAAAAGCCATGCTCAGTGCAGACATTACAGACAGCGAATTTCTGTTCCACGCGACTTACATATGCGCTGTCGGTGGTATGGTGCTCTCGGGAGATGACCTTT
This sequence comes from uncultured Clostridia bacterium, assembly GCA_944387335.1. Classification (GTDB taxonomy): domain Bacteria; phylum Bacillota; class Clostridia; order Oscillospirales; family Ruminococcaceae; genus CALXEM01. The sequence continues at coordinate 24,489 of CALXEM010000190.1, forward strand.
CAAACACTTCGATTGAAAGACTCGATGTTTTAAAATATCTGCTGTCATCCGAGCATGTATCCGCTGAGTTTGACGACGACAGCTTTAAAGTTGGGCGCAAGGTTATAGGCAAAAAAGAAATCCTCTGCCTGTTTAACCGAAGCGATGAGGCAGAGGACTTAAAAGTTAATATAAATGGTTTATGCTCCGTCTACGACGTATGGCATAAACGCGATATGGGTAATTTAAAAGACTGTGTACAGGTTAAAATGGAGCCGCATTCGGGACTTGTGCTGGAATGTGTTAAGAAAGAGGACTGATTACACAGCTTAAATATACTCCTTGCGTATTGTAAAGCCTCTGCCTTTAACTTCGTTTACACGGCTTACTACCATAAATGCGTTCGGGTCTATATCGGTGACAATGCGGTTTAAGCGGTTGAGCTCCCTGTTTGAAATGACAGTAAGCACCATGGAGGTCTCGGTATTGCGGTAACCTGTGTGAGAATTTATAAGCGTTGAGCCGCGGTCGAGCTCAAGTATTATCTTTTCGTTTATCTCCTTATACTTTTCGCTTATAATTTTGACCTGTGTCTTTGACTGACCTGAGAGCAAAACTTTGTCTATGACGAGAGTATATATCATTACAAGCAGTATTCCGTAGAGCACACTGTCGCGGTCAGCAAATATCATCTGAGATATTAAAATGATAAAGTCAAACACATACATTGAGCCGGATACTGGAATTCCGAAAAGCTTGTTTAAAACCAATGGAGGAATGTCCATACCTCCTGTTGAAGCGCCTGCACGGATAACTATACCAATGCTTACGCCTATCATAATACCCGCATAGACGGTGGCAAGCAGTTTATCCTCAACGGGTTTAAAGCCTGCAAATAGACTTTGGCACACGCCGAGTGCAACAGGGTAGTAAAATGTGCTTATGAGAGTTGTAAGGGCAAACTTTTTGCCGAGTACAACTGCACCTAAAATAAATGTAACTATATTGAACACGGATACAAATGCTGTTATCGGGGTTGAAAACAGGTGGTTAAACACGAGCGCAATACCTGTTGTGCCGCCTGTGATAAGTGAATTAGGCAGGATAAACAGTGTGACTCCCAGTGCATAGAGAGTATTTCCGATTACCACAAGCAAAATGTTAAATATCAGTTTTAATGCTTGGCTTCGGTCATATTTTTGTTTCATAAGCTTTTTGACAGTCCTTTCGGTATATTTTAGTAATATAATGACGTGTTAGCACGCTAAAGGAAATAAAAAGACGGTAGATTTTTAATCTGCCGTCTTTATTTTTTTATATTTATAATTTTTCGTTTTAAGACAATGTCGTTTAAACAACAATTTCATTTTATATTATCTCCCGCTGCGCACATTTTGTGACTAAATTTTATTTTACCAGAAATGTGCGGATATGTAAAGCTTGTAAAAGCGGTTATGCTATATGTTGTTTACAAGCTCCATTGCGGTCTTTTCCCAGTTTATAAGGTTCTGCGGATTGCCTTTTACTGTGCTTATATCCTTTAAAATAAGCTCAAACGGTGTGGAGTTCTTCTGACACACTGATGCAATATTTTTTAACTCTTTCTTTACTGTATCGGTATCAAGTGTATTTACTGCAACAGATGCCGGGTTAGGCTTTACGGAGGCGACGTAATCTCTGCCGATAGCTTCGGACGCTATATTGATGTCAGCCCACGGCGAAATGGATATTTTCCTTAAGTTTTTAATCTGTCTTAAAACATCGATTTTTCTGTCGAGAGGTTCGCAGCAGCCGTAATACACCAGTCCGAAAGGCTCCATTGCACGCAGCATATACTGAATGTCAAACTCGTCGTGCATCTGCGGCGATACTGTGGAGAGTATCTGCGCAAGGCCTCTGCCCCAGACATTTTTTGCCTTGACGTGTTCGCGGTCAAGCGGTATGTTTTTAAGGTCGCTCGCCGCAGCAGGAGTGCAGTGAACATACAATGCGTCAGGGTCGATGAGGTTTAACTGCTCATACTGATTTATTGTGCTTATGAATATATCGGTGAGCTTTGAGACAAGCGCGTGTATAAACTCAGGCTCGTCGATTATATTGTAGAGTATATCGTCCACCGTCATGTAGTTGGAGATAATATCCCAAGTAGTACAGCCAAGACCATATCCTGTGGCTTCTCCGACTATTTTTACAGGCAGAATATCAGCTGCAACTTCACTTATACGCTCAAAGCTCTCCATTGTGGTTTTACGATCGTATGTTATAACAGGCTCATGGAGTTTTTCGATGTCCTCCATGCTGTTGAACTGGCTTTCGTATTTATGCGATACGATATTGTTTGTAGGGTCTGTTGCAATGGTTTCCTCGTGAATTGTAACACCTATACCGGTTGAGTTTATCACTTTTCCGACAGGCAGATAAGGTGTCACCATCATATCGGCGGGGAAATATTTATTTTTGAAAATAGTTCTTCTGAGCATTTGCTCGAGCGGGTGCCAGAACTCATCCTCACATCTCAGTGTCAAAGAGCCGTCAAAATTCATCTCGTGCCACGGGATTTCGTCTATCTGGACTATCGGGCGTATAGGCTTTAAGTCATTTACGGCACATCCGAGCTTTATTGCCTGATTGTTTTTTTCTGAAAAAGCTATCTGAGCATATTGCTGTAAAAGTTCTCTTAAAATACTGCGGTCATCCATTTTAAAAAATTCCTTTCGATATGTATTTTATCTGTAAAACTCGTCTATTGTTCTCTGAACGGTATCGTTCCAGTCAATTAAATTCTGTGGGTTGTGTCCGACTGTGCTTATATCCTTGAGCACAAATTCCGCGGCGCAGTTATATTCACGGCATATCTCCAATGTCTTTTTGATTTCGTTTTTAACAGCGTCCTTGTCGATTGCGCCCGATACCATTGCGGGGTTTGGTTTTCTGGCGTACACATAGTTAGAGCCTATCTGCTGTGCACATTTTTCCTCATTTGCCCACGGGCTTACGCCTATTTTACGCAGATTATTTATCTTTTTTAGTACGGGTATAAAGTTGTCGAGCGGCTCACAACAGCCGTAATATGTAAGCCCGCACCTTTCGGCAAGCGGTTTTATATAGTCTATTTCAAATTCCTCAAACATGGACGGTGAAACAGTTGAGAACATCTGCGCCATACCACGGTACCATACGTTTGAGAGCTTCGCGCCGACGGTTTTGTCCGATGTGCTTTCAAGGTCGCTTACAAACGGCGGTGTACAGTGAAGACTGAGCGGGGCAGAGTCAAGGAGCCCCAGCTTTTCGAGCTGTTCCATACGGGAAATGCCTATCTCGGTAAATTTCTGCATTGTTTTGTGCATAAATTCAGGCCTGTCTATAAGGTCAAACAGAATATTTTCGACGCCGCGCAGCATTGATATGTCATCCCACGGGCAAAAGCCGAAATTTGTTCCGCACAGCTTTGCGGGCAAAATATCGCCGAGTATATCGTGAGCTTTCTGCATATTCTCCTCGTCTTTTTCGGGGAATATGCTTATTGTCGGGATTTTAAGCTTTTCGAGTTTTTCTTCGGTGTCGAGCTGGTCTTCGTACTGGTGTGATACAATGTTGTTTTTATCGTCTGTCTTTTTAATCGTTTCGTTTATCTCAACGCCTATACTCCCGGATGAATAGCTTTTGTATATCGGATAAAACTTAGGCAGTACCATATCCGCCTGTATGTATTTCCAGCGGTAGAGATTTGTGCGGAAAAACCACTCCATCTGACGCGCAAAGTCGTCCTGACAGTGCAGTATGAGCTGACCGTCAATGTCCATTTCGTGCCACGGGATTTCGTCTATCCATACGGGAGGACGGTCTTTTATACAGTCATTTATATTTTTGCATCTCTGCTTTCTCTCGTCGTTTATCGGAAGTGACATGATTTCAACATACAGCTTTGCAAGCTCGCGCAGTACATCTTTTTCTCTTGGAGTAATCATATTTTTAAAATTCCACCTCACAATTATACAAATTTTTAAAAACAGATAACTAAAATCAGCAAAATTATGCTGATTTTTTCTATAAAAGTATTATAATCAAGATTATAAGATGTAATCTATGCGTTTATTGACAAGTTTATGTATCAAATTGACTTTAATGTTAATGCCACAATATAAAAAGGGGAGATATAATGCACAGAGCCGAGGAGTTTTTTAATTACTCGTTTTACTATACGCCGTCAGGCTTTGCAGAGGAAAATCTGGCGGTATCGGACGGCATGGGGTGCGTAAATTCGCCGTCGTTTTTCATAGACCGTCAGACTTTCAGAAACAATTTAATAATGCTTGTTTTAGATGGCATACTTCACGTGGAGCAGTACGGACACCACTATAAGCTTAAAAAAGGTGAGTGTATTCTGATGAAGCTTACAGACAAGCACAAGTATTATTCTGACAAGGACAAGACGGCAAAGGTTTTTTGGCTGCATTTCAGAGGTCAGGGGACTGACGCTGTTATGATGCAGGCGGGTATGTACTCTAAACTGCCTATACTCTTAAATGACTCGGACGGCAGTGTATGTAAAATGCTGACTGACATATTCTCGGTTACAAAAAGGCAGGAGAGCGGCTTTGAGGCAGAGATTTCCCCGATGATATATTCAGTTGTAACATACATTTTAAGCGATGTTTTAAAGGAGCTGTTGTCCTCTCCGCAAACCATGTCAGATGAGATAATACAGACAGTACGAGGATATATAGACGAGCACATAAGCGAGGAATTTTCACTAGATAAGCTTGCAAAGACAGCGAATGTGAATAAGTATTATCTTTGCAGGCTGTTTAAAAGTCAGCTCGGCATATCTCCGATGAGTTATGTGATAAAAAGAAAGGTTGAATACTCCAAAAAAATACTGGAGGATTCAACCTGTAATATAGCGCTTATTGCAAATACGCTTTCGTTTTCAGACCAGAGCCACTATTCAAAGAGCTTTAAGGCGATGACAGGGCTTTCGCCCACACAGTACAGAAAGATGTTTCTGCAAAGCAGGCCTTAATTTTACAGAAATGCGCGCAGTTTTTGGGAGTTGTCCTCCTCAAAGGATTTCAACTCCTCCATTAGCGCCACAATGTCGTGCTCTGCGTCGGTGTATTTTCTGATATTTTTTATTGCGTCAACTATACCCATAGCGCCGCCTAATATAAGCATTTCAGCTATATGGGACGCAGAACGGTCGTTTAAGGTCTGGAAGTTTACCATCATGTACGTCTTTATCTTGTCAAATGCGCTGATACCCTTTTCGTCAAAGCCGTTTGCGTTGAGCATTTTCTGAGCCTTGTAGTGTATGTCCTGATAGCCCGAAAGCTGTGCTCTGAGGTGGCTTTTTAGTTTTTCGTCGTCGGTTATATCGAGCAGTTGTTTTATTGTGTCCACGCCCATCTGCGAGTTTTGATATATAAAGTTTAAAAGCTCCGCGTTGCCGTTCATGTTAAAGCACACTCCTTATAAAATATTATTTGTGTAAAGTGTGCCCGAAAAAAGATAAGGGTATGCAAAAATAGCTTTTTATATCAAAGTTTTATTAAATAACCTTTACACTCTTTATTGCTCCGCTCAAATAAACGATAAGTCCCAAAAAAGAAATACAGCTCCAAGCACCCAGTAAACTAAGACAAGGCGATTGGTTGTGCCGTAAATCTCCAATACTCCTTCAAATATACTGCCGATTGTCAGCGCAGCTATACCGGAATGATACAGGTTACAGGCTATTCTTCCGGGAAGGCGCTTTGTGAAAAAGCTAAAAACAAAGAACGGAAGAACACCGCCGACTAATGGGAAAACAAATGCGTAAAGCATATAGTAGGAGTAAACCTCGTGGCTGAAATATTCGTAAACAACGCCGAAGAGGACACAGAACAGGGAAATAAAGAGATAGACAAAACCCGTTTTGGCCATACAGGTACGGCGATTATCAATATCCAATGTATACAATATCGCTCACGCTCCTCTCTTTAATGCTTTTGCCGTTTGTTGTCTGGTTGTTAATTACTTCGCCGTTAAAGTACATTGTAGATGAGCCTCCGCCATCAAGATTGTATGCAGTGACGACGCCGAGGTTTGTTGTTATAAACTCTGCCAACTCGGATAGAGATAATCCGGCGCTTTCGTCTGTTCTTCCGTCGGATACTACAAAAACATAGTGACGCTCATCAATTATGCCGATTGCCGTACGTGGATTACTGGCCATTGCCTTTCCAACCTCATCGTTTTCTGAAACACAGACAGTTTTGTCCGATACCAGAGCGGGGCCAAAGGAGAGAATTTGTTGGGCACCTGCTTCAAGAAGCTCCTCGGCTGTGACATTTTCTTCGCTGATAATTTCAAAGCTTCCGTCTTTGTAGATGACTAAATCCTCCTGACCGGATACGGCGCTATTGCGGTAGATTACTCCGTTGCGCAGGACATGGCCATCCTCCTGGGTTCCGTAAAAATCGCCGTTAATTGCCAAAATGGCGCCTGAGTTTCTGCAATTTCAGAGGTCTTTTCTGTAACATTTCGGCCGTAGGCGTTTTGTGCAAATGCAGTTTTTAGATATTCAGGTGAAGAAAGAACAACATCCGCCACATAGATTGAGGTATCATATTCCCGATATTCTGTAATTGTTATATCAATATTTGAGTCGTTGTAGGCGCTTTCAGATACTGTTATGTCGTCCTCGTTTGTTGCAGAGCTATCGTTGTCACTCTGCTCTAAAGAGGAGGTGACAGAGCTTGTTGCTTCATTTTTTGACTCCGGCACTACCTCGTACACACGAGTAATGACAAATGTATCCATTGCAATATAAACGGTAAAGGCAGCCAGAAAGAGGCTGTATAAAACCGACCACAGATGGCGTCGAAAAAACATTGGACTTATCACTCCTTTATCTTAAAATTTTATCTGGCATCAGCGGTGTGTGCTTTTTTCGAAAGATAAACTGTCGCTGAACAAGCTAGCTCATAATAAAGAAAAAGAGTTCTGTAATCAATTTGGCTGCGTATTGGTTTATTTCAAGCTGATTTGTGAGAATACTTAAAACGACTGTATTTCCCGCCAAAATGGCGATAGCTAAAACAGCATACTGAGAAGCTGATTGTATAACATGGGCTTTGCTTTGAAATACCAGTTTATAATTTAGAGTGTAGTTGACACTCGCGCTTACCATCCGCGCGCCTATATTGGAAATTAAGATACTGACAGCGACTCCCAGACTGGATGTAAGCATAGTCAGAAAACTGTATAACCCATAATCTAAAAAGAAACTTATTAGAGAAGACGCAGAGAATTTTAAAATTTCTTTGTAAACACGGTAAGAATCCCTGACAGTGTCAAAGTGAGATGATGAGTTGCCGTCAATATAGATTGTGTCAATTTCAACCTCGCGGATTGGAATACCTATATTTGAGCATGTCAACAGCACATTCATTTCATACTCATACCGCTCGCCAGAAATATCAAGTAATTGCGGAATTAAGCGCGCACTAAACGCCCGCAGACCTGTCTGAGTGTCGTAAATTTTTTGACGTGTAGAAAGATAGTATATCAATCTGGTTATAGTATTGCCTAACAGGCTTCTGAGAGGAACATTTCCATTTAATCTACGGCTGCCCAATACCAGCTCATTTGGGTATTCATGTGCAATGTGGCATATGCTCCAAGCGTCGGAAATTCTGTGCTGTCCGTCGGCGTCCAGTGTTACCACAATACATTCAGCAGTATAATGCTGCTGAATATAGGTAAGTCCGGTTTTAATTGCATGACCTTTACCATAATTTTTCGGGTGATTTAGTATAGTTGCGTACATGGCGGCCAGCCGAAAGATATTCTCAGTTTCAGGACTGCTTCCGTCATTGACGACTATCAATTCAAAGCCGGTTTTTTTAGCTGTTTTTAAAAGATGTAACAGTGCTTCTGTCGGCTGATATGCCGGAATTAAGGCAATCCATGTTGTCTGCATCTGTTTTCCTCCTTTTTTCTTGTGTAACAAGCAGTAAATATATCTCCTGTTCAGAAAATAATGCCGAACAGGAGATATATTTTTATTTCATGCCGCGTCCTTGACCCATTCCGCCGCCCATCTGACCGGGGTTATTTTCAGAGCCGTCATTGGTGGTGACGCTGCCGCCGTTGTTGGTATAGCTTCCGTCACAGTCCAGAGCAGTGTTTCCGCTGCCATTGCAGGTTAAATTAAGTGTTCCGCCGTTAACTGTAAGGCTTCCGTTAGAATCTACACAGTCACCGGTTGAAACAATTACAAACTCTCCGCCGTTTATAGTGATAAAGCTGTCAGAGCTTGAGGAGAACTGTTCCTGTCCGGGACGTGCGCCGCCAAATCCTGAACTGTCTGCACCTCCGGCGGCGTTGAGCCCGTCGTCTACGGAGTTTATGTCAAAAGTACCGTCATCAATGGTGATAGACAAGCCCTCTATTCCCTCGTAGCAATAGCTGATTGTAAAGTCGCCGTTTTGAATGTTGACAGCAGTATCAGAATGAATAGCGTCGTCGCCGCTTTTTATGTCAAATTCACCGCTGGTAATGAGTATATCGCCGTTTGAATGTATCGAATCATCTACTGTATCCAATATAAAGCTGCCGTTTGCAATGGTGATGTTGCCATCAGCTTTAACGCCCTTTTGGCTTGTGGAGCTGTCATCTTCTGTTGTTGTTTGCTCCTGAAATGCGCCTCTCTGACTAAAATCAGAGTTAGTAGTCATTGTGACACTGGAACTGCCTTCTCCTGTGGTGATGTTAAAGCTTCCGTTTTCAATCTCAAGGTATGCACTGGCGCTTATGCCGTCGCCCTCTGCGTTAATATCAAAGGTGCCGCCTGTTATATAGACAAAGCCAAGGTTTGTATCGTCTGTATTCTCAGCCTGAATACCGTCCTTGTCGGATACGATTGTGTAGTTGCCGTTTGCTATGCGCACACTGTCCTTTCCGGAAAGTCCGTGGCTTGCGGCTGTAATGTCATATGTTCCGCTGGAAAGAACAAGGTCATCCTTTGAAACTATACCGTGTCCTGCCGGTGCGGAGATGGTAAGTGTTCCGGCACCGTTCAAGGTGAGGTCTGACTTGGAGAAAATAACCGAATCAATATTGTTGTCGTCGATTGCAACATATTCTCCGCCGTTTGCAAGGGTATTATCAGAACCGGAGGCAGTGGTGATGAATACCTTATCAGCTTGCAGAACATAAATTGCAGCTGAGGTGGAGCTTGTAATCTGGACATCATTAAGCACCAGCTGAATTTTATCTGTATCCTCGGCGTTTACAACTACCATACCGTCGTTAAACGTGCCTGATAGGATATATGTGCCTTCGTCTGTAACGGTAACTGTACTGCCGGATATCTGCACTGCATCGGAATCACTTGAGGCGCTGTCTCCCGACAGAGTAATTTTTGCGCTTGTCTGTTCATCGTACCCGATTTCCATATCTCTGTCCGTAAACATATCAGACGTACTTTCAGTTGAAACTGTTTCGGTAATTTGGGATGAAGTTGATTCTGAGGATGAACTTTCAGATTTTGTCGTTTCTTCTGTTAAACCTTTGGAAGTACATCCTGAAAAGGCAAAAAGAACAGCAAATGCAACCGACAATACTGCACTTTTTTTCATGCGTTTCATGTGTTGTCCTCCTTTTACAGTTCGCTGATAGCTGTCTCCTGCTGTGAAATAGATATCTCCAAATTCCCGTTGCGGCAGCGCAGCTTATCTATCATTTCCTTTTCCTTTCCTGTGCTGTTTAAGGTCAGGTTATAAGTCAGCTTAAAAAGACTTCCCATATTGGTTGTTTTGACCTGTGTAAGCTCGCAAGAAGAGGTGTATTTATTTAAAATCGGTTCAAATACGCCTGTGTAGTCCAAATCCTCCGGAATTGTGATGTGGAGGGTTTTATACAAAGCGTTTTTTTTCTGGGCGCCGAAATCAATACGGCTGTACAGTGCACTTGCAAAGCCAAGAACGACTGCACAGAGGAATGCGTAGCCCAAATAGCCCATTCCTACAATCAGTCCGGTGCCCATAGCCAGAAAAATTGCTCCAATCTCCTTTGCAGAGCCGGGCACTGAACGAAAGCGAACTAGGCTAAAAGCGCCTGCTACCGCAACACCTGTGCCGACATTTCCATTGACCATCATAATCACTACGCACACAACAGCGGGAAGCAAAGCCAGTGTTGCCACAAAGCTTTTGGTATATCTTGTTTTATACATATAAAATGCGGCTAAAATCAGTCCGATGACTAAAGCACTGCAAACGCAAAGTAAAAAGTCAGACAGTGCAATTACACTTGTCATTTCAGTATCAAATAATCCTCTAAAAAGGTTAGCAAGCATGTAATATCCTCCTTTGTTCTTGCTTGTTGGATTTTGTCATCATGTTCTGATAAGCCAATCCGTATTTTGAAAACGATGTTTGATATACCTTTAGGCGGCTTAATTCATGGCTCATCCAGAGGGGAAGTCCGCCTGAGGTTTTAATTTCCATTAAAGTTTGACCTTTGCCCAGCAGGGGGATTCCGTAACCGTCAAGCTTCATATAGGGCTGCATTGCCTGTAATACAGCTCTTTTTTGCTGCTCTGTAAGCAGATATTTCATTTCATATCGCTTAAAAGTAGCTTGATATGCCATTTTCTTTTCCTCCAATTATAGCTATACTTTTAGTTCATCAGGGATTGAATTAAATCCAATACCTGAGATATAGGGATTGCATAACCCATGCCCTCTACATCTGTTGAAGAAACCTTTGCAGTATTTATGCCAACCAGTTCACCGTTCATATTCAGAAGCGCGCCGCCGCTGTTGCCGGGGTTGATTGCTGCATCGGTCTGTATATATGTTGAAGATGTAGATTCTGTGCTGGCAGAGCGATTTAATGCGCTGACAATACCTGTTGTTACGGACTGACCGTATCCGAGAGCGTTTCCGATAGCGACAACCTGTTCACCTACCACCATGTCATCTGAATTTCCGATAGAAACCACAGAAATTTGTGAAAGTGTATCGGATGAAATTGTGCTGACATCTACCTTTAACAGGGCAATATCCATGGATTCATCATAGCCGCATAGCTCTGCTTCGTAGGTTTGGTCGTCTACAAATGTTACTGATAGAGTTGTTGCGTCCTCTACTACGTGGTAGTTGGTAACCATGTAGAGTTCAGAATTACTCATGTAGACAATTACACCTGAACCGCAGCTTGTTGTTTCCTGAAGCGGCATTTGTCCTCGGCTGTTGCGTCCGAATATTCCGAAATAGTTTTGTACTTCCTGTACCGATATATTGGTTACCGATACAACAGAGGTGAGTCCCTGAGCTGCAATATCACTTACATCTAGTGATTGACTTGATGTGGTTGATGTATAGGACAAGCTTGGTTCGGCAACCTGTACGTTCTGTGTAGCTATTGTATTTTCCAGCAAGGTGTTTACCCCGTAAAAGCTTCCTCCTGCAACTCCGCCAAAAAGTGCTGCACTCAGCGCAATCGCAACAGCTTTTGTGAAAATTCTGTTTTTCTTTTTCGGAGATTTTGGGGCGTTTGAATTTGATGGTTTAGGTAAGTTAGACTCCATTTCATGGTTAATGGACATATATTCTTGATTGTTATACATAACATTTACTCCTTTCAATTCAACGTACAATTAAATTGCCGTTGTAAAATATCTTTTTGTTTGAGTAAAGTATAACTTTGAAACCTTAGATAAACTTAAACTTGAAACTTAATTCAACTTAAAATTTATAGTTTTTAAGTTGAAAAAAGCACCATCCTTTTTTAAGGATGGTGCTTTAGGGTAAAAGCTTTATTTTAATTTAGAAAATGGTTATGAAGGAAATGACGCAGTAATCAGCAGGGATTTTTCATCCTGTGTACTTGCCGTTATTTTTCCCTTATGGGCGTTAACTATCGCCGACGCGATGGAGAGCCCAAGTCCATAGCCGCCGGTTTTAGAATTTCTTGACTTGTCCGTTCTGTAAAAACGGTCAAACAGGTGAGGGAGGCTATCTTTGGAAATAGAGTCTACTGTATTGAATACACTTAAACGTATTGTGTTCTTTTGCTTTTCCAAGATAACTTCAATCCTGCCGCCGTTATCAGAGTACTTTATGGCATTATCGAGAAGAATGGTGACAAGCTGACGTATTGACTTTTCGTCTCCGAGCATAGAGAGCATTGGCTGAATATTGCAGGAGAGAATTTTATTTTGTGTTTTAGCAAGTGACTGAAACGTCTCCACATTCTCCTCCACCAAATCGGAAATCGGAAATTCAATTTTTTCGGCTTGTGGCTGTTCTTCCATTCTAGATAACAAAATTAGATTATTAGTAAGCTGTGCCAGACGCTTTGTCTGTGTTTGAATATCACTCAGCCACTCGTTTTCTCCTATATCCATTTCTAAGACTTCTGCGTCCGCGTCAATGATTGTTAGCGGTGTTTTCAACTCGTGACCGGCATCGGTGATAAACTGCTTTTGCTTTTCATAGCTTTCTGAAAAAGGTTTGACAATTTTGCCGGACAAAAAAATCAAAAGCAACATTACAGCCAGTAAGCCGATAGCGGAAACACTTATACTGGTTAATAAAAACGTGCGAAATGAATTCATTTCACGACCGTAGTCTAAAAATATAATGTGCGTTTCATTTCCGACTGTATAGATTGTGTATCGGTAATCGTCAACAAATCCTTTAGAACGTCCCGATTCAATTACCGTCTGTGCATAATCAATGGCATTAGTTGTATCTACGGCGGCTATTTTACCTGTATTTACAGAGATAACAGCACTCTCCTCTGAAAGAAATACTGAAAAATATCTTGATTCATACGGAGTTTCAGGGGAAAAACGCCCTGCATCCTTGTGAAAATCATCGCCTTGAGGTCGATTGTCCGTTTTATGATTCTCCATAGGAAAGCTGCCGTCATTTGCCGCAAGTATTCCAAGTATACTGTCTGCACTTGTTACTATTTCTCTGTAATTCAAAATGCCTATAACGCTAAAAATTACAGACAAGACAAGCAGCAGTGACAGCATTGACGCGGCAATCAATTTAATTCGAAGCTTCCGTATCATACAATTTCCTCCAGAGAATATCCGGCGTTTCTCGTGGCCTTTATCTGGATATTTGCGTGTAACGCAGTTAATTTTTTACGCAAGTAGGATATATATACCCACACAACATTGAGCTCTGCCTCACTGTCATATCCCCATATTTTTTCCATGAAGCGTTCGGTGGAAATGAGTTTTTTAGGGTTGCTCATCAATAGCTCCATCATTTGAAATTCCTTGTTTGCGAGGCGATAAGCTCCTGATGAGGTGGAGAGTTCATAGGTTGCGCGGTCAAGTGTGACGTTTCCGAATTTCAGCTGCGAGTTTGTCTGAGATGTCTGTGTACGTGTCATTGCACGAATACGTGCAAGCAGTTCTCTGGAATTAAAGGGCTTAGTCAAATAGTCGTTTGCACCGGCATCAAGCCCTAAAACTTTATCGTCAACTTCAGATTTTGCTGTGAGTAACAACACCGGGATTAGATTTCCTTTTTTACGGATTTCTTTTAATACTGTAATTCCATCGACCTTTGGCATCATTATATCAAGGATAACACCGTCATAATTGTCTGCTTCTAAATATTCCAGTGCCTCCTGACCGTCATAAGCTGTATCTACTGAATAATTGTTTCGCTCTAATATTGCTGTAAGCGCTTTTGATAACGCCAATTCATCCTCAGCCAGTAAAAGTCTCATGCCTTATTATCCCCTTTGTACCCGAATTTATATATAGTTACCTCGTCCTATTTAGACAATTATATCATAACTTTTCTACATTAAATATAAATAAAAATTTTATAATTTAAGATATACATACTTTGAAGAGGCAGACCGGTATATTGACTGTGAGATATAAAAAAAGAAAGGCTGAATCCTCCAAAAAATATTGGAAAATTCAACCTATAATAAACTGTTATTTTTAAAACAGAGCGTCTATTATCTATCAATTATACTAATGGTTAACCGCATACTCTGTGAATACATTTTGTAATAAATAAATTACATTGATTTTGAGCTTTTTTAATCAATAAATCCAGTTTAAGAAGTTTAAATACGGCTTGTCGCACCAACTCGATTACTATACATACAATAAAAATCACAGAGACACACGCCAAAACATTCAAAGGCAGCAGCCATGCCTTTGAAGAGGCAATCCATGAAAAAGCTCCGACTATAAAGTGTTTAAAAACTAAACTTTGGTGATGGATTAAATATACTCCAAATGCTGCCGGAGAAAAAATACGTATAACGAAAACGGATGCGGAATTTAATTTAAGACGTGAAAAGATTACCACTAAGCTTACAGCTATAATTACAATTGTAAAGCTTACATATGATACAAACATTGAGTTATTTTTAAAATCGGAAATTTTATAAAGCCATGTTATTAAAATGCAAATTACAGTTAACGATAACCACCAGAATGTACTTTTTTTCTCATTGATTTTGTTTTTCTTTATCCAAGCTCCAAAAATATACATAATAGAAAGCCATACAAAACTGTATCCTCCCATTAATTTAAATACGTCGCTGCGTGTGCTTGAAAATGTTGAATACAGAGAAAATACCACAAATAACATTAGGACTAATTGGTTTAGTTCCTGATTTGTTATTTTTCGTATCAGTTTATTTATCCATGGGATAACAAAGAAAAGACCTGTATAAGCATTTACATACCAGTATTCAGCTGAGGATACGGGGAGTGCTGACTGTATTAGCATATCTATACTGACTTTATTGGGGAAGAATATATACATTCCAAGTGTAATGCCAAAGCTATACACAAAAACCGGAATCCAAAATGAAAGATAGTTACCATAGTGATATTCAGTTTCTTCTTCACGGTAGCACACATATCCGCTTATTATTGCATAGCAGTTAACTGCGCAGTATGCTATAACCTCTAAAAGCCAGCTCGGAACATACTGTGTACCAGATGCGTTTTTAAGGACACCGCCGTGTCCTAACAAATGCAGCATAACTACAAAAAACATTGATATAAGTCTTAATAAATCTATTCCGTAATTTCGTTTTGAGCTCATATAATTCCCTTCGTTATCAATAGTACTTTTTATGTAAGTTTATATTGCTTTTATATGGGCAGATAATAGTAAAGTAATACGTTTTTTATTGCCCAAAAATAAAAACTATAAAATTTTAGCTTTAAAGCATGTTTATATTAGTATTGAGTTGGTATGGTTTAAAAAATGAGGGACATAGGAAAACCCATGAAAAACTGTTGTTTTCCATGGGTTTTGAATTTTTGATTGTAAAAAAACTATCTCTTTGAGAACTGTGGAGCGCGACGAGCTGCTTTGAGTCCGTACTTCAATCGTCTGAGCGATGATTTTCCTTGATATTCCGGGCTTTTTTGAGCCTCGGCCCCTCGGTTGTCCTATTCCTTAACCAAAAAACAGGCCACTTTTACGAGG
>CALXEM010000191.1 GCA_944387335.1 uncultured Clostridia bacterium
CTGGAGTCCGGGGGCAGTTGAGCGTGTAACAGGTAAGAAACCAGAGGGACGCGCTGCAAACGGATTTATTCACCTTATCAACTCAGGTGCGGCAGCTCTTGACGCAACTGGTCTCTCCAAAGATGAAAACGGTACAGCCTGCATTAAACAGTGGTGGAAAGTAAATGACGATGACATCAAAGCTATGTCTGAAGCAACTGACTGGTGCCCGGCTGATTTGGGTTACTTCAGAGGCGGCGGTTTCTCCTCACACTTCAGAACACATACAGAGATGCCTGTAACTATGATCAGAATGAACATTGTAGACGGCATAGGACCTGTTCTCCAGCTCGCTGAGGGTTACACCGTAACACTTGATGAGGACATTCACAAAAAGCTCGACGCAAGAACAGACCCGACATGGCCTACAACATGGTTTGCACCTAATCTCACAGGAAAAGGCGCATTCAAGGATGTATATTCCGTAATGGCAAATTGGGGCGCAAACCACGGCTCACTCACTTACGGACACATCGGTAAGGATTTAATCACACTCGCTTCCATGCTCAGAATTCCTGTTTCCCTGCACAATGTTGCTGACGAGGACATCTACCGTCCACACTGCTGGAGCGCATTCGGTACAAAAGAGCTTGAATCCGCTGACTTTAAAGCTTGCGAGACATATGGTCCTCTTTACAAATAATTTTAGTTAAATCTAATATTGAGACATTAAAAAAGGGGCATATCTTTAAAAGATATGCCCCTTTTTATTTGTGCTTTTAAGTTTTTAAGCCTTATCCCTTTTTATCGTGAAGCTTTCTCTCTGTCGGGTATTTATTAGCCTGAGCGAGATACCAGCTGTCGAGCTTTTCCTTCATAGCCTCAACTTTTGCGCTGTCTTTTAGTTCTTCATATACATTGTGGCACTCGTTTTTATCTTTTTCAAGGTCGTAAAGCTCATAGTAAGCGTTCTCACCGTCTGCTAACCTGATAAGCTTTAAGTTATCCTCTTTGAGCATTGTGAGAGCCTTGTCAGCGTCTGCTCCGATAATCGAATAAGTGCTGTTATCCCATTCTGCATTATCTGTGTCTACCAGCTCACAGAGTGAACGCGACTCTATACCGTCCTTTTTCCAATCCGTATCCCCTGCATAGTCGAGCACAGTACCGTAAAGGTCGAGAGTGTTGACGTTCTGCTGTCTTTGAGCAGGCTCAAAAGCCTTTGCAGGTTTAATCATAAGCGGCACTTTACAGCAGGAATCGTACATTTCGCCTTTAAAGAACAGTCCGTATGAACCAAGATGATCTCCGTGGTCAGAGACGAATATAACCACTGTGTTATCCCAGATGCCCTCATTTTTTACATCGTCCAAAAGCATTCCGATGTAGTGGTCGAGCATAGCTATCTGTCCGTAATTTAAGGCTATGAGCTTTCTGTAATCGTCGGGAGTAAATGTTTTTCTGAGCCTGTCGCTGAGAGGCTTATTTTTTATATTGAATATCGGCGAATTTTCCATTGTCGCCTCAAAGTTTTCCGGCAGCTCTATATCCTTATAGCTGAACTTATCACGCCACGGAGATGGCGTCATATATGGCTGATGCGGTCCGAAAAACGACGCAAACAGGAAAAACGGTTTATCTTTATCACGGTTTTTGATAAATTCTGACGAACGGTTGTATGTCCACGGAATGTCATGCTCTTCCTCCGTCCTGAAATCCTCACCTGCTATAAAACGGCGTATGTCCGTGTCATATGAGTTCTCGTCCTCGTCAAACAGTTTTACAGGGTCAACGCCTTTTTTATCAAAGTAATCCTCTTTAAGCCACTTTATATACTCTGAATTTTTGTCATCATCGGCATATACGGAATACGGTGCGTCGTGAAGCATTTTGTACTCAAATCCGTAATCTCTGTCAACAGGTACAAAGTGCAGTTTTCCGACAAGTCCCGTCTGATAGCCACAGTTTTTCAGTCTTTGCGGCATAAAGTCGTCAGTCTCAGGCTTAAATTCAAGCCAGTTCTGCACTACACCGCAGCCCGGAGGATACATTCCTGTCTTTATCGCAGCTCGTGCAGGCGCGCAAACAGGCGACGGTGTGTATGCGTTATCAAACACTACTGCGTTTTCAGCAAGCTTGTCTAAATTCGGGGAAAGTCCCTCAGGTCCTGACTTACAGCTTAAAGCGTTGAATTTATGCTGGTCAGTCATAATCATGAGTATGTTCGGTTGTTCTAACATTTTTATTTTCCTTTCTATAATAAAATATTTTAGTAATAGTAATTAAACTCAGTATATTTTATCGTTTATATAGGAATTTTCAAACCGTTTAATATCGTTATATTTCACTATCTCGCCTGTGACGTACCTTTTTCATGCAGATATGTTGCCTCCAAATCCGCCATATGAAGCTTTACCGCAAGCGGATATCTTTCATACGCTAAGCTTATGGCAAAGCTGCCGCCTCTTGCTGCCTCATCAAATCCGCCCATGTGCCAGCGTATCGCAACGGCTTCGGAGGTTTTAAGCCTGATAAATCGTTCTATCAGGAAAACGGATTTTTCGCCGTGTCCGTACGGAAACTGATCCTCTATCTGATAAAACATCTTCTTTTCCCATTGGCCTGTCTCTTCGTTTTTTACGTTCCTTGTACCTGTTTTATAGAACTGAGCCTTGCACACATCGTGCAAAAGCGCGCATATCGCAAAGCTTTCGGCGTTGTCCTCGTCCGGATTAAAAAATCTGTCCTTGAGCACATTGTATACATTTACGCTGTGCATCACAAGTCCGCCCTCGCACGCTCCGTGATATTTTGTACTTGCAGGCGCGGTGAAAAAATCTGTCTTTTTAAGCCAGTCCAGTAAATTCTGCGCACCTTCTCTTTTGATATTCTCGTTAAAAATACGCTCAAACTCTGCGGCGTAGTCAAAATTATTCATAGCATTTACATTCCTTTACTACATTATAGCTGTCGCTTTTCGTTATTCACCGTGTCCGTTTATGATAGCTCCGCCTAAAAGCGTGTCGTCAAAGTCATAGAACACAACTGCCTGACCGTTTGTCACAGCACGCTGAGGCTCATCGAATACAACCTTTACCCCGCCGTTTTCAAGCGCATATACAGTTGCAGGAGCCGCCTTGTGTGCGTAGCGAATCTTTGCAAGTACCTTTTGCGGTTCGGTTAATTTATCCGACATCATCCAGTTTAATCCCTCAGCCAAAACTGTTCTATGGAATATATTTTTTTCGTCATACGATATGCTGACAGTGTTGTTTTTTGCATCTATTCCGGAGACAAAAACAGGTTTTCCAACGCTCAGCCCCAGTCCTTTTCGCTGTCCGACAGTATATTTCCATATACCTGAGTGTTTGCCTATCACTTTTCCGTTTTCGTCTATAAAATCACCTGTCGCTGGCTTTTTGCCGATGTATTTCTCGAGAAAATTCAGATGATTTGAGTCAGGTATAAAGCAAATGTCCTGACTGTCAGGCTTGGACGCCACTATTAGATTATTTTTCTCTGCAATTTTCCTTACCTCTTCCTTGGACATATCGCCTATCGGCATTATGATGTGGGAGAGCTGCTCCTGTGTCAGCATGTACAGCACATAGCTCTGGTCTTTCTTTTGGCTTTTGCCCTTTTTCAGCAGGTATTTTCCTGTGTTTTCATCGTACACTACCTTTGAATAGTGACCTGTGGCTATATAGTCGTATCCCATTTCCTTTGCCTTTTCCCAAAAAGCGCCGAACTTTATGGTTTTATTGCAGGCAATGCAAGGGTTCGGGGTTCTTCCGTTTTGATATTCCCTTGCAAAATAGTCCACAACTTCTCTTTTGAACATCTCGGAATAATCTACAACGTAGTGCTCTATTCCAAGCTTTTCACATACAAACTTAGCGTCGTCAATATCAGTTGACTTGCATTTTTCGCCGTAAAAATCAGGCTTCCACAGTTTAAATGTAACGCCTGCAACATCATAGCCCTGCTTCTTCAAAAGTAGAGCCGCCACCGACGAATCAACTCCGCCGCTCATTCCGATAAGTACTTTCTTTTTCAATGTTTTCACCTTTCCTGTTGGATTAAACACTTGTTTTAATCCATGACCACCAACCTTTTATTTTAAGGAAAAACCAAAATCGGTTGAAAGCTGATAAGGTTTTTCAATATCAATTTTAAATTATTGCTGCATAAATATCAATAAAATAAAATTGAAATCTTTTTACAAAAATACACGGAGATATTACAGACGTAAAACCTCCGTGTACAACATTTAATTATTAAAAATTTCTATTTGGAAATGCAGCTGAGTATATTCTGCGTCACACGCTCCAAATGCTTTTCCATTTCCTTTTTGGCGCCTTTGGCGTCTTTATTTTTTATTGCGGAAATTATCATGTCGTGCTCATTCAGATAAAGCCTGTTTCGGCAATACGCCGCATTTGAAAACGATTCATAAGAGGCGTTATCTGTTAGCAGAAGTCTGAGCATATTTTTGAGTGTCTCATTTCCGGAAAACTCGGCGATTTTAAGGTGAAGCTTTAAGTCCTCTGCACTGCCTGTATTGGAATTTTTTATCTCCTCTACATACACCGCATTCAGATTTTCAAGAACTGCTATTTGCTCATCAGAGCAGTTTTGAGCACATTTCATGGCTGCATATCCCTCTAAAAGCTTTCTGAGCTCCAGCACCTCTTTTAAATTAGAACTCTTTGAGTCAGAACCCGTATTTATTATATTGTGAGCGGCAGACATCTTTATATGAAGATTGTTTTTTTCCTCAAGATATTTTTTACCTTTTGGCGTGATAACACGGCCTTTATTGCTCTCTTTTTTCAAAAAGCCGTCTCTTTCAAGCTCAATCAGTATTCTGCCTATTGTAGCAGATGGTATCTCAAGTGTTTCGCTCAAATAAATAGCTCCGACGGGTTCTTCCTTTTCATTGATAGCCTTTAAAATGGACAGTTGTCTGTCAAAATTATTTTGAAGGTGCTCCATTTTCGTTTATTTCCTCCAGTTTACGACGAATAGACATAGATGTCTTAGTTACGCCTAAGCCTCCCAAAGTACATCTGAGAGAAATCGGCAGCTGTGTACCAATATCGTACATTGCTTTAATAACTTCGTCAAGAGGGATAACCTTGTCAAATCCTGCGAGTATAACGTTTGCACTGCTCAGAGCATTCATACCGCCCATTATGTTTTTGTTAAGGCACGGAACTTCAACTCTGTTTGCAACAGGGTCACACGCAAGACCTGTAATTCCCTGCAATGCGAATGCGGCTGCGTCAAGGCACTGCTGAGCAGTACCGCCCATAAGCTCTGTCAAAGCCGCGGCAGCCATACCTGAACCGGCTCCGCACTCCATCTGACAGCCTCCCACCTCAGCGGCAAAGGTTGCTTCTTTTGTAAAGAACACGCCCACCATGCCTGCGGCGAGCAGAGCTCTTACAACGTCGTCCTTAGACTTGCCGAGTGCCTTCGCAGTGCCGAGAACTGTTCCCGGCAGACATCCGCATGAGCCGGCAGTCGGCGCTGCTATGATAACGCCCATTGAGCTCTTTGTCTCCATAACCGCTGTTATGTACTGTATAACGGTGTTCATAACGTCGCCCGGTATAAGCTTGCCTGAGTTTTTCTCTTCACTTAAAAGATATGCCTGAGAACCGAGAATTCTGTCCGCATAAAATTTAATATTAAGCCCTTCCTCAACGGCTTTGTACAGTATATCGGCAAGCTTGCCCATCTTTTCATAGACACTCTCGACACTTGAGTTGCCTCTTTTGCTCTCGTATAGTGCGGCAAGCTGAGCTAATGTCATGTTTTTATCCTTGTTGTACTCAATGAGCTCGGCTACATTGTGAAACGGCAGATAGTCGTCCGCTGTCGAAAGTGTAGGCAGTATAGGCGACATAGTAAATATCTCGTCGGCGTTGAGCATGTCTTTTAGTTCATTCAGCGCTTCGTTAGAAAGCTTGTCAGAGGATTTTATATCAACAAGCATTTTTCCGCCGTTTTCGGAAGAGCTTATCATCTCAAAAGCAGGCACATTTTCTTTGCAGAAATTCTCGGCTTTTACAAAGGCATCTTTACTGTTGTCCGCAATAATGCATGTCTCATAGAAGTCACCGAGAATTTTCACGTCAAAGCCGTTTATTGAGCGCACTTCAATCATTCCGCCGCCTGTTGAGACAGCGTCGGTAAAAAATTTCTTGCCGCCGTTATATTCAGCTGTAACGCGGTAGAAATTCGGGTGATCAGCACCATAGTCGGATATTTTAAACTCAACATCTACACCCTTTTCACGTGCTATATCCCAGTAGCGTTCAACGTCCTCACTTGTGAGCTCAACGTCAAGGATACCGCATATAAAACCCATATCCGTGCCCTGACCGTCATGTGTTTCGGCAAGAGAACCGTTTAAAGTCGACGACAACACTCTCAGGGTCACCGCCTACTGCCTGACGCACAATTTGACCTATTCTGGCAGCCGCGGCAACGTGTGAGCTTGACGGTCCTCTCATTACAGGACCTATTACATCATTAAATATACTTGGAAATGTTTCGTTCATATCTTCACCTTTATTTTCATTGTATATTTTTTAAACTTTCCGTCTATAATACTGCGCCGCCGCAGCAATAAACTACGGCGGCGCAATAGTTAAAAAGCAAAGCCTTTATTATTTCCAGTCTATCTTCTGACCGATACCTTTTTCAATGGCTTTTTCATACACAAGCTGAGCTGCGCACAAATCAAAAAGTCCCATTCCGACTGATTTAAAGTATGTTGTGTCGTTGTGCTTGTGCGGATTGCCGTTTTTCTCATCGGATATAAGGTCTTCCATATATTTGACGTTTTCCTGCTTGAGAACGCCTGTTTCAAGCGGTATTCTCAAGTCGCCTGACTCCTCGCAGGCATATGGGAGCTCTGTATATACGTTATTGATGAGCTTGAATACAGCATCAGGCACTTCTCTTCTCTCAGGTCTCCATGAACCAACAGCTATAACGCATTTGCCCTTCAAAAGCTCCTCGTCGTTTGGATATACAGGATCTACCGCCTGTGTTGCACTTACAACTATATCGCTGTGCTTCAAGAGCTCAGTGCTGTTTTCGCATACATGTATGGATATGCTGTCGTCTCCGAGCTTTTCGGAAAGTCTGTTCACAAAGCCTGACAGGTCTTTGTTGAAAGCGTCGTAGAGGTATACGTATTTTATAGGTCTTACAGCGCAAACATACATAACCTGGTGAAGTCCCTGTACTCCGCAGCCTACAAGACCGACAGATTTGCTGTCCTTTTTGGAGAGATATTTTGCACATACTCCGCCTACTGCGCCTGTGCGCATAGCTGTGAGAACGCTTCCGTTCATTATAGCCTTAGGCTGACCTGTAACAGCGTCGTTCAAAATCATAAGTCCGCTGAGATAAGGCAGTCCGTTTTTAGGATTGTCCGGAAACTCTGCAAGCATTTTTGTACCGATATACTCGGAAGAAAAACACGGCATATAGAGCATCATGTTTTTCTCTTTTGCGGCAATAAAGCGCTCAGGCATGTAATAGTCGCCTTTTCTGTGTATTTCATAAGCTTTCTCGATTGCGTCCATAACATCGTGAAGTGTTACGGCGTCCCACATTTCTTTTTCGTTAATGATAATCATAGCTGTACCCCTTTGCTGATTTGTTCATCGTTCATCATATATCACTAATCACTCATCATCAGTGATGAGTACATCTTTAGATTATTACTCACTTGAGAATATGTCAAGAAATTTGTGAAAAAAGTATCAGTTTTTAAAATTTTAGAACTGAGATGAAGCTGTTGATGTTGTTCTCCACTGGTTGTGGCCGATTGAGAGCGGCTTATCCTCATCAGGATTGCGGCAGTCAAAGTAAAGTCTCTCCTGCTCGAGCTCGTCGATTGATTTTATCTGACCTTTGAGATACTCGTTAATTCTTCTGATTGCGGCCTCAATTCTCATTTTAAGTCCGCCTATTCTTATCTCGCTCATATCAAGTCCGAAAATCTTGTTTTCGGTGTTCCACTGAGTGCGGAAAGCCTCATAGAAGTCCTCAACTCTTGCCAAAAGCTCAGGCAATGTCTCGTTTGCGATGATGGATAATTCCTCTTTATTGCCGCTGTCATAAGCTGCTTTGAGGTCTATTCCAACTTCGCTCTTTATCTCAAGCACCTCACAGAGATTTGCCTGTGTTTCAAAGAGGTATTTCCAGTCAGGGTTTCTCTTTGCCGCATCGTAGAGCATGTCTGCTGTCTTGCGGTAGTGCTCAGAGTAAACGCCTTTCTGAACGTGTTTATCAAAAAGTCCCATGAGCACATCCTGATAGAACAGGTATTTTGATGGGTTTACTGCACATCTGCCCGGAGCAGGGTTGTCAGGTGTAAGACTCGGCAAATCCATGAGCATAAAGTCAGCAAACGAAGCACCGACACATGCTTTAAAGCGGAGTGTAAGAGCGTCATTGTCTGTGTTTTCGCCGTAGCAGTCCTCTGCCCAGAACTGCAAAGTAGGAAGTATTGAGAAAAGCGGTGTCTCGCCGCCGTCGTCTCCCCAAATGGTTACAAGCACGTCTTTTATGCCGTTTTCCTTACAGCTTGCCGCAGCAAGACGACTTGTATGCAGGCTGAACTCGTTTGCAGGAGTAAAGCCGTTCCAGCGCCATGCACCGCCGGCAAAGATTATCTTGTTGTCAAACTCAAGGTGACGGGTTATCATCTTGTCGTACATTTCACGTTTTTCGGAATAGTAATCCCAGTAAACAAGGGATACATTCTCAGGCACTTTTTTTCTTACCTCATCGGAAATCGAAGTATCAGCTGAGTAATAGTCGCCGCCGAATGCAAGTCTGAAGAACATGTCGCTCCACATCATCGGTTTAAAGCCGTATTTTTTGGCTATCTCAACAACACGTTTTAAGTGCTCTACCATTATCATAGAACGGTCTTTATATCCGTTTTTGTCAAGGTATTTTCCGAGTCCGAGCATATGCGCCTCGTCCATACCGATATTGACATTGCGTGAAGTAAAGCACTCAGAGAGTGATTTGAACATATCGTCAATAAAGCGGTATGTCTCGTCCTCACCTACAAGGAGAATATCGTTGCAGTCTGTGATAGGTCTCATGCAAGCCCAGCGGATAGCCTGTCCGAGATGAGCCAGAGTCTGAACACACGGTACAAGCTCAATTCCGAATTTTTTAGCATAGCTGTCAAAGGCTTTGAGCTCTTCTTTTGTGTATCTGCCTCTCATATATCCGAAATACGGACGCCCCTCTATTGTGTATGTATCCTCAGTATAGAGCTGAATGGTGTTATAGCCCATTACTGCGAGCTGTCTTACTGTTTTTTCAAAAGCTTTTTGTGACAGAACAGCATTTCTTGAACAATCTATCATCACGCCCAATGTTTCGTATGCAGGAGTTTCTTCGATTGAGAAAATTCCCTTTTTGGATG